>JBLHLE010000944.1:0-3736 GCA_047620805.1 Pirellulaceae bacterium | reverse complement strand
GCCGTCTCGATAGAACAATGGGTGAATGCCGTTCTGAAATTCATCGTGGAAGTCGGGGTCGATGTCGCCGTAGTAAATGGTGGCAACTGCGTAACCGCGGCTGACAATCTTCTCGACCTGCCAGCGTCTGGCCGAGTTTCCGCGATCATCAGCGCTGGCCTTGTTGTCTTTTTTGGATCGCGCCCACGATGTGGGTATCTTGATTTTGGGATCGGCGTGGACGGTGTGATTGCCTCCAAAGTTCAAGCCGATGAAGGCGGGGAACGGCCCTTGACCTGGCGGCTGATAGATGAGCATTTCCATTGCGGGGAGATCTTGGCCGTCCTTAAAGTAGATTCGCACTTGTTTGCGAATCGCCTTACCGTCCAAGGCCGGTTCGCTCGAATCAATTTCGAAGCGAATGTCCTTGGGGGCCGCCGGGGATCGACCATACATTTGTTCTTCGAAGATCTTGTAAATCTCAGCGCGCCGTTTCGACTGCCATTGCTTCGCCGACGCGATCTTTGTTCCGTCCTCAGCTACCAATAATTCGGGAAGATCGAATTTTGGAACTTTTGATTCGTCGTAGTTGAAGCCTCCCGGTTGAGCGGCCAGGAAGGGTGTGACTAAAAGCAAAATCGCGGCTGACGCGAAGAGAGTTATTTTGTTCATCACTTTTCTCGGGGGTGATTTGTGTGCTGATATCGGGCAATCACAGCTGCAGTTTGATATTCAGAAGCATGCAATTTATACGAGCACCGCGCGGCAAGCAACGAAATATGCCCACAAACGACTTCGGCGTAATATCAGCGGATCCCGTTTCAAGATCTAACTTTGGTGAGCGACATGTTATGCGGGTTGCGCCGCTGGTAAGAGGTGACACGAATGCACCGTTGGTCGCCGATCTCGATGCTGCCTTGGGAGTTAGGTCGACCGAGCGGTGAATGTAGCGGAAAAGCGACGCGAATTGCTCGTTTGCTATTTGTTGTGACGTATACATGAGAGAACGCGCCCCACGTGTTCCCCTAAATCTCACACAGCCAGCGATGGCGAAGAATCGCAAAGAGACGAATACCATAGAAAGGTACGGGGCATGTTAGACGAGAAACGCATCCTGATTTTGGAAAGTGATCCACGAGCAGCGCGAACGGCTCAAGTTCGATTGCGGACCGCCGGATTTCGAGCTAAACGGGTGGCTTCAGTTGAGGAGTTGCTCGAACTTTGCATCGAGACTCGGCCTCACGGGATCCTCGTCGAAATTGGGGACGATCCCGAGCAGCTTCGAGATATGCTGGCCGATCTTCGTCAGCGGCAGGTCAATCCGCCGGCGATCGTCTTCAGTATTCGCGACGAGGATTCTTTGGACTGGGACGGAAACGAAACGCGAATCGTCATCAAACCGATTGATCCAATCCAGCTTATTGAGCAGATGAACGAAGCGATAGCAGACCGCGAAACGCGTAACGAGCCCAGCGACCGCTGCCTCATCCCGCCACTATCAAAGTGGACGGAACATGTCCGCTCGCTAGACTCAGATATCGATGTCATCTACTCCACGCTGACAAAATTTATCGAGAACCACTTAGTGGAAGCGCCCGATCAAAAAACGACTCGCGAAGCCGCGAAGAATTCGAAGGCGAGCAGCACTTGAGAGTTGACTGGCGCGGCATAAATGGTCCCGTTAGGCTTTGTCTTCTATTTCGCGGACAACGATTCGATTGCCGTTGATTTCGATGACACGCACTTGTGCGCCTTTTTCGACGAAGGTTCCTTCGGAGACGACGTCGATGTAGTTTTCGCCGAACATTACCTTCCCCGCTGGCCGGAGCGGTGAATCGGCAACACCCCAGTCGCCGACTTGGACGGAAACCGCCGGCGATTCACTGTCCGCGATACCACTCCTTTTCTCATCGCCATGGATCTTTGGTTCTTGTAGGATCATCCGACCGAGAAACGGAAGTTGGGTGCCGTAACGCAGCGCCACTGCAACGCATCCAAAAACGACGACAGCAGAAACCATGACGACCAAGAAGGACGACGTGAGCGTTCGCCATTGTTGTTCTGAATCGGGGACAATGAAGTCCTGACTGGCCATGATTACGGAAACTGCCATCAGTAATAATCCACTGACGCCAGACACTCCAAAACCAGGAAACACGAAGATCTCCATCAACACGAATACTACACCTGCTGCGAAGAGAGTTACTTCCAGCCAACCCGACGTACCACCGAGGAATCGGCTCCAGAAAAACAACGCCGCACAAAGACCACAAATTAGTCCGCCGACGCTAATTCCAGGCGCACTTAATTCGATGAACAAGGCCACTAATCCAACGATGATCAAAAGTCCAGTAATGACTGGGTGATTCAGCACAACCACCGTCGTGTCGACGGCGGTAAATCGCAATACGATAGGTGGTCTCGGCAAGCCGTATCGAGTTTCGAGATCAGATCGAGTATCGACGAGGGCGTTGGCGAGACCGACGTCTTTTGCTCGCCTTCCAGTCATTTCCAAGAAACGGTCTATTTTCGACTCGACAACTTTTTCCGATTTTCGCCATTTGTCTTTGGAGGCTTCCCAGTCCTCTTCGCTGACAAATCGCCGGTTGCCGTCTTCGTCCACGACGTCGTACACGACGAGGTTTTTGTCGACCATTGCTTCGGCCAGAATTTTTGGTCGACCGTGCGATTCAGCCAAATCGGAAATTCTTAGTGCGATGTCCGTCACTACTTTTTCTGGAACGTGTCTGAATGCCGATTCCTCGATCATAAACATGATCGGTCCGGCATCGCCCAATCTGGCTTGTGGACGCATGACGATTTCGTCACAACCAAGCGAAACGAAAGCTGCACCGCTTAATGCTTCCCGAGGTATGTAGGCTACCGTATGAATGTCCAAGTCTCGCAAACGTTCGGCGATATTGAAACTTTCCTCCACCAGGCCACCGGGGCTGTCAATTTCCAGGATGAGCAAGTCTGCCTTCAAGTCCTTCGCTTGGTCAATCTTGCGGTATACATACTGTTGCTGCATGTGTGTTATCGGCCCCTCAAAGCGTATAATCACCGCGTTCTCAAATGTTTTGGGCTCGGGGGGGGCACTTTCGTCGGGATCTGAATCCACGACTTCTTTTGGCTCATCTACATCCGCCACGTCGCCTGTATCATTCTGCGCGACGAGATTTTGCGGCGCGACGAGATTCTGCGGCGCGTCGAATTGAGGAAAGGCCGGCGGAATCAGCACTCCAGCTAGAAGTAACAATGCCACGCTCAGCCGCACAAAGTTCAGCGCTCTTGATACGCGCGTCTGACGAGATCTATACTTGCGGTTGCTCATGGAATTACAACTAGAGTGAGAGGGTCGACGGTTACAGTCAAACTCATTACTATTGATCCTAAGACTCGGCGAGATTGTGTGTCAATCCATTAAGGAAAGATCGTGCAACGAATTGTATTGTTGACGGAGGGCTTCACGGAACCTGGAACCGCGAAAACCGCATCGAGTGTCTTGCGATATCGCCGTGAAAGCGTGGTCGCAATCCTCGATCGAACGGAAGCAGGTCGGACTGCAGAAGAGTTGCTTGAAACGGGTGGCGATGTGCCGGTCGTGGCGTCTTTAGATGAAATAGATTCCGCTGACACTTTAGTTTTGGGAATTGCTCCGCCTGGTGGCAGGCTACCCGAATCCTGGCGTCCTATCATTCTGGCCGCGATTTCTCGAGGCATGAACATCGTTAACGGTTTGCACCATTTCTTGGTC
>JBLHLE010000943.1:0-3742 GCA_047620805.1 Pirellulaceae bacterium | reverse complement strand
GGCATTGCGTTTGACATTGCGTTTGGCATTGCGTTTGACATTATGTTCGTCAGTGTGTCTAGGATTCGGCACTTCGATCGCATTTGCGCAGCGGGACGTATTGAATTTCGATCTCGCCGACGCGGTCAACCTGGACGCTGCCTCGAATACGACTCAAGCTCACTTGCAGCGCGTCCCGGAGTTTCTCAAGAGCGAAAAATGGGACGACGCAGTTGATACACTTCGGCGGGTAATGGAGAACGAGGGCGATCGGTTGATTGCGGTTCGCGATCTCGATCAGCGAGACGATGGCTTCCAACATTTCATGACTCTACGGCACTATGGTCATTGGCAATTGGCGCAATGGAGTAATTCGTCTCCGGAGGCTTTGCGGATTTATCGTAGTCGCGTCGACCCGTTGGCTGAACGCTGGTATCGCGATGGCGTAAAACGTCGTAGTCGCTTGTTATTGGAGAGAGTCGTCGATGAAGTGTTCACCAGTTCTTACGGTGACGATGCGCTGTTCTATCTTGGCGAGATAATGTTCGAGCAAGGTGACTTGGCGCAAGCTCGTCACCATTGGGAAGCGATTAGCCCGCTGTTGCGGACTCCCGCCGCGTTTCAACCGATCTTTAACGCTGGTCCAGGGCGACCTCTCTGGCTGGGCTTGCGCGGAATCGAATTGGAATCGAAATGGGAAATCGTCCGGCCGTACCTAACGGAATCCCCCGAGCAATTGCGTTGGTTGGCGTATCCAGATACGGATGTCGACATGGCCGCGGTGAGGGCTCGTTTGGTTCTGGTCTCCATCATGGAAGGTGCAATACAACGCGCGAAAATCGAGTTGGACTTACTTAAACGCATCGCCCCAGCTGCGCAAGGAAAGCTTGGCGGGCGGTCGGGGACTTATGTTGATTTGCTTTCGGATCTGTTGGCGGCGAGTGAACAATGGGAGTCGGCTGAAGACGGCGAGAATTGGCGAATGTTTGGCGGCCAGAGCACTCGGGGCAAATTGGCACCTGAAGTAATTGATCTCTCGGGGCAACGCATCTGGGCTCGACCGCTGCCCAAAGTCACCGCCGGAATAGAACTCTTGAGCGAACGGCTTTCCCGCGTCGCGGAATCTCCGACAGGATTGCTTAGCTATCATCCTATCGTAGTTGACGGACGTATTTTCTGGTCGGAGCTTGGGCGAGTGAAAGCTCTCCAGTTGCAGACTGGAAAAGCATTTTGGGAAGGGGACGACTACGAGCCGACGGACCCACAATTTGGAACCATTTATAAACACCGCGAGTTGACGGGCGCGTTTCCGTCAGATCAGCCGTATGTGGGCGTTCCGCGGTTTACGATGTCGTCGCATGGTCATCGGATCTTCGCACGAGTCGGGTCGCCAATGACGGCGATCGGCAATGAGCAAACGGGATTGCGAGCGCATCAGGGAGTGATCGTTGGTCTCGACCTTCGTGGCGAAGCCAAAATGTTGCGAGGTTTCCCGTTGACTCCCGAGGATATCGATTGGTCGTATGAAGGAACGCCCGCCGTCTCGGGCAATCGATTGTTGATCGCGATGCGAAAACGCGATGGCGTTGGATCGCAAATGTACGTAGTTTGCTATGATTTGAGCAACGGAAAAATGCGCTGGCGGCGACGCGTTTGCGGCGGAGAGACTCTGTCCGCTGGTCGCTGGTCGCAAGTGACTCATAACTTGCTGACAGTAGATCGGGATACGGTTTACTTCAACACGAATCTGGGCGTAGTCTCGGCCCTTCGCGTATCGGATGGTATGACTCGCTGGGCGACTCAATATCCTCGCATGCGAGTTCGTGGGGACGATCCGGATCTTAGAAGCCAGCATCTATTTCGCGATCTAACGCCGTGCCTGTTCTATCGCGGGCTGATTATTGTCGCTCCACAGGATTGCGATCAGATATTTGCTCTGGATTCCGCCACGGGCCGCAAAGTTTGGACTAGCGGTCCGGAGCGAGCGGCGGATGCGATCCATTTGCTGGGCGTAGCAAAAGATCGTCTAATTGTGAGCGGACATCACCTTTATTGGTTGGATGTCTACAACGGGAACTTGGTCGGGCAGTTTCCCGCACCAGGAAAGCTTGCAGCGAATTTCGCCACCCCTGACCAACGAGGTTTCGGGCGAGGAGTAATGTCGATGGACCGAGTTTATTGGCCCACGAGGAATAAGATCCTTGTTTTTGACACTCAGCCACAACACAGTGACAAAGGTTGGCAGCCGCATTTGCTGCAATCCTATGATTTGCCGATGCGCGGTGTGCTGGGCGGCAATCTAGTTGTCGCCGAGAATGTGTTGATTGTTGTTCAGGCGGATCAGATGACGGCGTTTGAAGCGACAATCGAAAGTAAAGAAGATCCCTAACTTTGAATGAACCGATATGCTCCACGAAGATGATCTACAGGGTGTGCAACGGCTCAACGAAGCCTACAAGCAGATTACGACCGAGTTGTCGAAAGTCATCATAGGTCAGTCGCAGGTTATTGAGGAATTGCTGGTTGCAATGTTCGCCCGCGGACACTGTCTGCTGGTCGGCGTGCCTGGACTGGCGAAGACGTTGATGATTCATTGCGTGGCGGACGCGCTGTCGCTGGACTTCAATCGAATTCAGTTCACGCCCGACTTGATGCCGTCCGATATCACGGGCACGGAGGTGATTCAGGAAGATAAGAGTACGGGAGAACGGCACTTTCGGTTCTTAAACGGGCCGATTTTTGCCAACGTCATTCTGGCCGATGAGATAAACCGAACGCCGCCAAAGACGCAGGCCGCGCTGTTGGAAGCGATGCAGGAACATCAGGTAACGGTGGCTGGGCAGCGACATCTGTTGCCCGATCCCTTCTTCGTCTTGGCGACTCAGAATCCCATCGAACAAGAGGGAACGTATCCACTTCCCGAGGCCCAGCTCGACCGATTCATGTTCCAAGTGTGGGTCGATTATCCGAGCGAAGAGGAAGAGTTGGAAATCGTCAAGCGAACGACGTCGGATGTCGAAGTCCAGATTACGCCGACATTGAATGCCGAGCAGATCGCTGGATTGTCGAAGATTATTCGCAAAGTTCCGGTCGCCGAGCACGTTGCCCGCTATGCTCTGCAATTGGCTCGACGTACCCGACCCAATCACCCCGCTGCTCCCGAAGTCGTGAAGAGGTGTGTCACGTGGGGTGCCGGACCTCGAGCCAGTCAATATCTGGTACTGGGAGCGAAGGCGCGCGCCGCATTGCAAGGTCGTTGTTATGTCAGCCACGAAGATGTTGAGGCAGTGGCGAAACCTGTGTTACGGCATCGGATCAAGCGTAACTTTTTTGCCGACGCCGAAGGCGTCGATAGCGACGGCATTATTGATCAACTGATTGAAGCAACCGAGTTTGTAAACGACGGAAACGATAGTGGAAACTCCCCCGAAGTCTTTAGATCCGCAGACGCTGGCTAAGATCAAGGGACTGCAACTGCGCGCCCAACACATCGTGGAGGGTTTTGTCGTTGGTTTGCATCGCAGCCCCTATCATGGCTTTTCGATCGAATTCGCCGAACACCGCGAGTACGCTTCCGGTGACGACTTGCGATATGTCGATTGGAAAGTTTTTGGTCGCACGGACAAGTATTATCTAAAGCAATACGAAGACGAGACGAACCTGATCGTCTATCTCGTTCTAGATGTCAGCGAGAGTATGTCGTATCGTTCAGCGGACTCGCCGCTAAGTAATCTTGAATATGCGCAATGTTTGGCCGCCGCAA
>JBLHLE010000942.1:0-3748 GCA_047620805.1 Pirellulaceae bacterium | reverse complement strand
GAGACATCCTCAACGACGACAAGTTGCCCGTTGAGGTAATTTTGCATTAGCCAAGGAGAGTCCACACAGGATACATTTTGCAGGCGATCTTTGGCGGCATCAAACGCATCATGATACCACTCGTGAGTACAGTTAAGCGTTCGTCGGTCGCTGTCTAGAAGCATGACAATACTGCGGTCGACGTGGATGAACTGACCGATCAACTGCAACGCGCGATTCATTTCCCGATCGATGAGCTGTGCGGGCAGATTGATGAAATTAGCGGAAAGCTCGGAAATCAGCTGTTCGAATCGCAACTGACTCACTCGCGCCTGCTTGGTGCGAACTTGATCTGTAATGTCACGAATAACGGCCGCAATTCCTACGCTCGATTCGTTTTTATCGAAAATTGGCGATAGTTTGACAGCTACATTTAACAGTGAGCCGTCTCGTCGCAATCTCTTCGATTCAAATTCAACCGAATTTCCTTTTCGGATTTCACGTTGAGCCGATGAATATTCTCCGTGGCGTTCAGGTGGGAAAATGAGCGATATGTTGCCGCCGATTATCTCGCTTGCGGAGTAACCGAACATCCGCTCCGCCCCCGAGTTCCAGCTGAGGATATTGCCATTCACCGTAACGCTGACGATGCCGTCGCTAGTCGAATCGACGATGGCCGGCAAAAGGGTGTCGGGTGAAGTCAACAGCCTGCGAGAACTTGGCTCGGCCGGAGGCCTGACGTCGCGTATCGCGCGTCCAACCAGAGATACTAATTCGGACAGATCTCGCTGCTTCAGAATCCAAGCGAACCCCCTGTAGTCGCCGAGCTCTCCAACCTGTCGCAAGTCGAATTGTGGCGAGTGGAAAATACACCTAAAGCGGGGCAGGTGTGGGAGCAGTTCCTTCAGCCTGGTTTTGATCGTTGCCGATTCATTGTGTGGGTCGACGATGACCACCTGGAAATCGCCGTTCGATAATTCTTCAAGAGCCGTTGTGACGTTCGATACGTTCAGCACATTGATTCCATCGACAGCCAAAGCGGTGTTGACTCGCGCTGAATATTCAGCGTCGTCGTCAATCATCAGAACATTTGGCGAATAACGATCTTTCACACGTCTCTCGTTTCGGAAGCCAATAATTGATCTGGAGCGGGTTCCTGGGCGTCGGAGCCGTCGGTTTGAAGGGAGTTGGCTGCGAGCCGCAGCTTAATCCAATCGGTGACGCGCCAGTCCATCCAGCGCTGGTCGGCGTCTTCATTGGGGCGACCAAGAAAGCCGAGGTGACCGCCGTGTTCAGTTGCATGTAGGTGAACAAATTCGGACATCGCGGCGGATTCAAAGATGTGAAACGGAATCAATGGATCGTCGCCCGAGGTCAATATCATCGTCGGCACGCGGATGTGGGAAAGTAAATGATTGGAACTACTCATTTCATAATAGTGTTCCGCGTCGCGAAAACCGCTCACCGGCGCCGTATAGAAGTCATCGAATTGATACAGCGAGCGAGCGGTCTGCTCCGCTCGTCCCACGTCGCGTCCCGCTTTCGCCCGCTTGCTGCGAATGCGATTGAGCGTCCTGAGAAACGCTTGATCGTAGATCTTATTCCAACCTTTGCCGAGGAACTTGGAGCATTCGAGGAGATCAATTGGAGGGGCGACAGCAAAAGCGGAATCGAGCAATTCGTTGCCGCGTTCCCCCAATTCGCCCGCAAGTTTGGTTACCAAATTGGCACCCAACGAAAATCCGATCGCGGAAACAGGTGATGACGGGCAACGCCCGCGAACCGATTCGACGACTCGACGTAAATCTTCGCTGCGGCCGGCGTGGAAGGGATGAATCGCCAGCTCAATGCCCGCTCCACAACCTCGCATGTCCATCCGAAACGTGCGAACACCCACAGCATTTAATTTTGCCGCCACTCGAATCATATACGGCGAGGAGTGACAGCCCCCTAGTCCATGGACTAATATCGCGACGTAATCGCCGACTTTCCACGCTGTTGGGCAGTCATCGTGTATGACAAGCTGATCCCCATCGTCCAGCATTACGCGTTGCTGCACAGCGTTGTACGGATACTTTTTATGCGGCAGGTAAGCGCCGAGAATTGTCTGCCAGTGGCAGTTCTTAATTAGCGGATGCGGGCGAAACAAAGGGACTTCGATTCGGACGACCGCGGCGTCACTGCGTCCAGTTCCACTTTGGCTCATCGTTCAATCTTGTATTCATCGATCTTGCGATACATCGTCGCTCGACCGATGCCAAGTAGCTTGGCGGCTTCGGGAACGCTGTTCCCCGTCCGCGACAATGCTTCCGCAATCAGTTTCTTTTCCCAGTATTCCAAACGCAACGACTCTAGTTCGCCCTTGCCGGCATCTCGAAGTCCGAGGTCGTCGGGGTCGATCGAGTCTCCGTCGGACATGACTACAGCACTGTCAATTACGTTTCGTAATTGGCGGACGTTGCCCGGCCATTGGTAGGCCAAGATCTTCGCTCTGGCCTCTGGCGAAAGCGCGAGAGATTGACGACCGTGCTGACGACGGAAGTGATCAAAGAAATGGTCGACAAGTCGTTCGATATCTGGTCCGCGGTCTCGTAATGGTGGAATGTAAAGCTCAAAAACACTCAGGCGATAATACAAATCCTCTCGGAATTTACCCTCGCCAACGAATTCGCGGAGATCCCGATTTGTGGCGGCGATTACGCGGACGTCAGCGCAAATCTCCTTCGTGCCGCCAACGGGAAGAAACGGATGGCCCTCCAATATGCGGAGAAGTTTCGCTTGTCCTTCCAGGGTCATTTCACCGACTTCGTCGAGAAAGAGTGTCCCCGAATCCGCCTGCTCGAACCAACCGACGTGGTCCTTCTCTGCGCCCGTGAACGCGCCTTTGCGATGGCCAAACAGTTGACTCTCCATCAACTCGCGGGGAATGGCGGCACAGTTGACTGTCAGCATCGGGCGATCGGAGCGAGGGCTTTGTTTGTGAACGGCCCGCGCGACCAACTCCTTGCCCGCTCCGCTTTCGCCACGAATCAGCACGCAGCCCGTCGCATGAGCAATTCGTTTGATCTTTCCCTTTAACGCTTGCATTGGTTCGCTATTGCCGATCATTTCGTCACCGCCGGCGCTCTTGTCGACCAGGCGTTGATGATCGGCAGTCAAAATCGCTTGTTGCCGCGCGCGAACCAGAGCGACTACCAAAATATTGGCGAGAGAAATCGCGATTTCATATTCGGCTTGTTTGAATCGACCGTATTCGAGATACAGATGGATCGCTCCCACTGTGGATTTTTCCGAGATTAGTGGTACGCAGATCGCGTCGGCAAAATGGCTCAGGCTCTCGTCGTTGCCCGTCGCCGTCTGGTTGTCGATCCAAACAGCGTGGCCCTTGCGACAAACCAATTCCGTTAACGATTCACTGAGAATCACTTTGCCAGAGTCTTCTTCTGGAATCACCATTTTCGGTTTTAGCTTGCCTTCGTCACTGACCCACAAGAAGCCCACGACGGATGCTCCACAGCGGTCGAATAACAACCCCAACGAGGTGCGAACTACTTCATCCGGATCGGCGCATCCAAGTAACTTAATCGCCAGTTGATAGAGCACCAGAAAATCGTGCGCTCGCTCCGAATCGCGCAGCGCTGAAAGGACGAGTTCGCCCGTGTCGCCCGAACGAATCGGTGTGTCGCGAACGATCGTCTGGGTGACACTCATGTCGTGTCCCACCGCATCCGATGGTAACGCCTCGCCCTGATGGAAAACGAATTCCGTC
>JBLHLE010000941.1:0-3752 GCA_047620805.1 Pirellulaceae bacterium | reverse complement strand
GGCAGTTCCTGCAGTAATGAATGCCTCTTCATTGCAGGTGGAGAACAGTACGTTCCCGCACAACTCATTTCAGTTCAATAGCCAGTGAGCAATCCACACCCAAAGCGCATGACCAATAGAAAAGAGTCAGCACAAAACATAACTGTAGCAAGCGCGTAGCGCCAGAACCGCCGATAGGTTTGATGGTAGCGGCGGCGGAGTCCAATGTCAAGGAATTGGCAAGCCGGAAGTCCTTTGCACGTTTATGTTTGTTAACACTTTCTGGACGTGCATTTGCGAGGATAACTGACCTGGGAATTGCGTCGATTGCGAGTACAGGTCGGTGCTAGTCGCGCCGGATTAAGCGGTGGCAACGAAGTTGACGTTTGCAGCGCAAAGTCCTTGGATTAAACTGTTTAGGAAGATTCTTTCGAGTTAAAAATAGTTCCTCCTGGAAAATTGATGGCCGCTTTTCTACTGGTGGCCGATAGATTATCATCAGAGTTACCCAAATCGAAGCAGCTTCATTAGTCGGAGCTTCTCTCAGTTGGGTGGAGGTTAGGTAGCTCAGTTGGTAGAGCATCGGACTGAAAATCCGAGTGTCGGCGGTTCAAGCCCGCCCCTGACCACTTAAGTGGAATTACATTAATGGTTTACGTGAAACCGGAGTTTTTGGCTCCGGTTTTTTCGTGCGCGGATAGTTGAGGACGAAGCAGATTTTGAGCCCAAACTGTCTGCACAATTCGAGCTGGTTACCGCCAGTCGCCATTAACCACCCAGCCCGCCCAAGCATGGATCGGCTCCGGTTTGCTTTTTCCATGGGTGGAGGGCGTGAGCCGTCCCTCAAGTAACGCGATTTGAGCTTGTCGAAGGGATTCGGCTTTGCCTAATTTTTTCTGCCACAAGTTTTTGTAAAACTCCACCATCAGCGCCTTCGTTTTTCGGTCCTCCACTGACCACAGGCTGGTGACGACGGAGCGACTACCGGCCAGCGCGAAAGCTCGTTGAAGTCCGTAGACGCCGCGTCCGTCTGCGACATCGCCCAGTCCCGTCTCGCATCCGGAGAGAACTACCAGTTCGGTGTGTTGCAGATCGAGGTCAACGATTTCTTCGGCAGTCAGAATACCGTCCTCGACGATTTCGGATCCAATACTTTGTTTGGCAGCGACATTGGCGCCGGCGGTAACCAGTCCGCTTAAAAGCAGCGGGCTACGGCCAAATGCGGTGGCGCGAGTTGGTCCGTCAAAATGTTGAGAAGCAAGGCTGGCGAACACCGGCGTTTGAGCGATGTTAAATCTGGCGTCGGCGAAAAAACCGTGAGTGGCGATATGGATGAACCGAGAGTTGGGCATTCGTTTCCGCAGCGATGATTCGCTGGCGGCGTTCCCTCGCAGTTCCACTCGCATTGACGGTTTGGGGTAGAGTTGTACAAGCTCGCGGACCTCCGCATCGGTGGCGGGAAGGTAAGGCCAATCGGGGAGATTGGACGAGCCCAAGGCAGAGCGACTGGACCGAAAGGCGAGTTGGTCGTCGATCAGCAGTGGCAGCCGGGGAGCCTCGTCGAAATTGATACCGCCGACTGCAAGTAACTGCTCTAAGTGAGTTGGCGTCGAATCGGCGATCCGCCGAAGATGGTGAATGTTGGGGAGGGTTACTAGGCGATAGCGATGAACGAGGAAATTTCCCGGTCGCTGATCCGGGAGAGCGGACCAGGGAACTCGGTGTAAGGCTCCATCGGGGATTAAAGAAACCGTCTTGTTCTCGGGAAGAGACCGTTCGATTTTGGACCACACGAGTTGACGTAGGACTCGGCCGTCTTTCAGCGCCTGATTGGGGTCGAGACGTGGAACGAGTCGCAGTCCTCTTTCGTGATCGCGGGATTCGAGCAGCGACTTTCGCCATTGATGGACCGCTTCGTCAATGGGCTCCGCAAGACCGAGATCGATCCACTGAATGGCGAGTTTAGCCAGCGGCTGAGGGCGATCAACAATGAATACGTAGTAGTGTTCTGGCGACTCAAGTTTTCCCGTGTCAACATTGCGATGGTGAAATTTCTCCCGTCGGAAATGTACGAGTACGGCTTCATCGGGGAGGCTTTCCTGCAGTAATGACAAAGCGGAATCAAGAGACCATTCCGACTCGGGGAGTTGTTCGGCTAGTTCTCGTTCTAGTTGCTCGCGGCGGCGGAAGAGTCCTGCAATTGATTCGACGCCGTTGTTTTGGGCGTCACCACCTGCGTAGCTGGCCGCCGCAATTTGGCTTTTAATCTGCTTAAGTGCTCGGTAGAGTTCGGAATGCTCGGGGTCCGATGTCGATGTCTTTCTTCGTTCGAGTTCGGCCCATACGATGGCGTTAGATGCCGCGACATGTTGGTAAGCAAAGGCGGCGTCGACCGGATCAGATTTTTCGAGTGTGCTGAGTAAGACACCTAAAGCAGGATTGAAGGAATCCTCACGGGTGAGCACTTCCGCTTCAGATCGGGTGGCAGCGAAATCTCGCAAATAGCGCAGTTCGCGCTCGACAGTGTCCGCCGTCAGTGAGCGGGCTTCGTTGATATCACCGAACGCAATCGCGATCTTTCCGAGTGCCTGTTCGGCTTTTTCGCGGACCTGCGTCAAGTTGTTATTGATGGAGATCGTGAGAAGCGTACGGAAGTGCTCGCGAGATTGAGCCAGGTCGCCAGTTCGAAGATAGGCGTTCGCAAGACGGTGCTCAACTGATGTTTGCAGGTCGATTTTCCCTAAAGTGCTGAGTTTTGCTTGGAGAAGATAGAAGATTTCTTTAACGGTGTCGTTCCGTATCGACGCCTCGATCGACATTAGGTTGTGCGATTCGTAGTGCGAGATTAAGCGTTCTTTTCTGAGCCGCTCTCCTAGCGGGAGTGTGAATTTCATCGTGGCGTTGAGTTCGTCGATTAGGCCAAGGCGTTGTTGCGCAGTCATTAGGTTGCAGAGTGCCGCAAACTCTTCGACGGGTTTTCGGCGATGTTTCCAGCCGCGAGTGTCAGTCGCAATTGGTGTATGCGAATGGCAATTCGCCGATCTGCGAATTCGCCAGCAGTGTTTTTGTAGATGCTCTCCGATTCGTCGGCAGCCCTCATCGCCAGCGGCAAGTCATTAGCGACGACGGCTGCCCGGGACAGGCTGTGAAGCATGTCGGCCAATTCTAAGTCGGGTTCAGACGAGAGTTGTCGGCGTTTCTTAATGGCCAGGTCAAGGCATCGAATGGCAGCGTTTCCGACGCCGGATTCAAGAAGCATCACGCCGCCGCGATGGAGTATTGCATGATTCGCCAGTGAGACACTTTCACCGAGTTGATCGTTTCGAATTCGGGCCGCTCGCCGGTAGGACGTAATCGCGTTGGGAATATCACCGCTTTGGAACCGGACGTTGCCGATACTCTCATGCACATTCACAAGATCTATCGGTTCAGACTCTTCTTGTTCTTCTACAATTGAACGCGCGATGTGGAGATAATATGTCGCTGAGTCGAGTTCCCCAAGTAAGGAATACGTGCGTCCAAGTTCCAACGCGAATTCAGCCAATTGCGAGGCGGGCCCCTCTGCTTTCGCAGCTTGGTAGCCCGTTATTAACATTTCCAAGGCTTTCCGAGGATCGGAAAGATTACGAACGTATTTCCCAATGGACAAGTATTCCCATGTTCCCATTTCCCCGACTCGTACTCCATTGAGCAATCGACTGCGGTCCGAAAAGTATCGCTGAAAACGTGTGTACTTTGTCTCTAGCATATGGGCGCGAGTCGACTGTCGAGAC
>JBLHLE010000940.1:0-3754 GCA_047620805.1 Pirellulaceae bacterium | reverse complement strand
GCGCCACTGGAGAAAGCGCCACTGGAGAAAGCGCCACTGGAGAAAGCGCCGCGGTCGGAGGGCTCGGCGCCGCTCACGTTTTGCGCGACGGCTCCGCTATTCCTGACGCCACTTGTTGGTCGCTCCGATTCCAATCCGTCCGAAACGCCCGAGTCGCTCGGGAGTTCGTGTGTGAGCGGGGTCTTCGGACGGGAGGCAACATGCCGGTTACCTTTAGCGGGAGCGAGTGGGCCAGCGCTGTCTGGATCATGACCGCCTGGAGTGAGGTTGAATATGATGACCGCAATTACTGCGACGATCGCGATTGCAAATTCAATGCGTAGGGACTTGTGTGAAGCTTCGTTTTTCTCAAGCGGGAGGCTCGGCGACGACTCCGCTATTCGAAGCAGCAAGTCGTTTCTCATATCGTCATGCCCTTCGTTCAGAGCAGCGTATATTCCGCGATGGGATTCATTGTCTTCAGTTGGCATGTTCAGTCCTCGTGATTGTCGACTAAGTGAGCACGCAACTTCTGTTTTGCTCTATCGAGGATTCGGTAAAATCCTGAAAGGGAAACGCCTAACACGGATTTGGCAATCTGAGCGTCCGTCGCATCCAGATAAAATAGGTGAATCGCGGTTCGTTCGTTTTCGCTGAGCAGGTGCATTGCTTCGATAACGCAAGTGAGTTCGTCCTCGCTTCGGCTCGTCGAGGAGTCTTGATGTGGTCTCGACGATAGTTGATCGTCAAATTGATGGCGATCGCGGCTTTTGGTTCGCCGCCATTGTCGCCCTTGCAGGCGAGCGACTCCGATAATCCAGGCTCCAAATCGTTGGGGGTCGTCCAGCGTGGATAGTTTCTTAAATCCGGCCACCATTACCTCTTGGGCCAGATCTTGAGCATCCACAACATTCTCAGTCACCTCGTAACAGACGGCGCGCACGATCCCCGCATACCGGTCGTAGAGCAGGCCAAAAGACTCACTGTTTCCGGAAAGAACCGCCTTTACAATAGTTGCGTCATCGCTCTCTTGCATGTCACTCGATTGTGTGGTTTCTCAGTACAAGGTTGCCGCTGCCGACGAATTTTCTACTACATAATGAGATTTTCACGAATTCCGTCGTAGGTAGTAGCATGGATGCAGTATCGGCTTCCTCGTGGCATGGACGTTTCGTCCGTGATTCTATCCGTTTGGCGAGAAGGCGTTGGCGAGAAGGCGTTGGCGAGAAGGCGTTTGGCGAGAAGGCGTTTGGCGAGAAGGCGTTGACGAGATTTGTAGCCCAGGCTGCCAGCCTGATAGGCTGGCGACTCACGATTTAGATTTCGATTTCGATGTTGCGCGTTTCGGTAGCACGGTGTCGCCTCTGTCGCTGGCAAGGAAGTCACAGCCTGGCAGGCTATGCTATGGGGTTTCTTCGCGGCCCATGTCCAATCCGCAACCTGCTTAGCAGCCCGTGTAAGACGAAGACCTTTGCCGTACTACTCCGGCTTGTCGTAACCATAAGACGGCTCATCCAAACGCCAGACGTATTTTCCCGAGTGGTCGATGTAGCCATGGCTAAACGGATTGTCTTGAACGCGAGCGAGTCCATTGTGAAAACCTCGAGGCCTGGTAGAAAGTTGGCTCAATGACGACTTTCCCCGACTTGTCGATGAAGGCCCATTTGCCGACCGGGGGTCGATTGGGTTCACTTTTCAACTTGATAATCACTGCCGCTTTTCCTTCGCGGAGGCCCTCCGTCCAGATGTATTGTGGTTGGATCACCATTTCCCCTTGTTTGTCGATAAAACCCCATCGGTGGCGAAGGGCGGATTTGGGATCGTCATCGACTGTAACATAAACCGCCGCTAGGCCATCGGAGAACGGTTGGGTATCGACAAACGCTTCCTCGACCACGAGTGTTCCCATGCGGTCGATCTAATCCTTGCGTTCGCCGCTTTTGTGCCCGATCGCGACCTGCGCTAGACCCTCGTGGAACTCTTGCCCGCCGAGGAAATATCGCTCTCCTGCCATCTCCGTTTCGATCTTGATTTCGAATTCGAATTGACGATTCAAGTAACCGACGTCGTCCTCGCGAACTCGAAAAAGCATCTCGCCCGTTTTGTCGATGAAGTCAATGTTGTTTTCAGGCGTGTCGATGTCCCGACGACAGCGTGCAATTCCATCTCGGAAATCCTCGACGAAACGATATTTACATTCGATGACGAGTTTTCCGTTGACGTTAATGAAACCAAACTTACCGTTTTGCTTGACTGCAGCGAGCCCCTCGCCAAAACGCATCGCCTGTTCATACGTTCCAGGGATTTTCAACTCGCCTGTCTTGTCGATAAATCCATAGCCACCGATCGCGTATTGCTCGCTAACAGTTGTTCCAACTAGCGCGAGTTCCTCGGAGAAGCCACCGACCAGCGGAAACTTCGCTGCCAACACAACCTTACCGGAGGCATCGAAAAACAGCGTGCCGAGTGCCCCGTTTTGAGGAGGATAGATTTCGGGAATGCTCGAAGCCCGACAAAAGAATGGGGAGGTTTCGTAATTTCCGGGATCGGCGAGTAGAGGGTGGAGCGACCATTAAAAATCTCCGCAAGGACGGCCGCCTTGGTGGGACCACAGGGACTTGAACCTTGACCTCACCGGTTAAACATTCACCACCTACGATTCAACGCAACTAACTCGTTGTTCCTGCTCGTTGTATCTACTCGTTGTTCCTGCTGAGTGCTGCCACCGGGTCGCAACAATTTGGGGCGAGCTTCATTACTAATCTAATGCAATTCGACGAAGCCCGAGGATCATTGCCAACTGGCCTGTCCTCAAATTCGCGGATTTGCTCCACTTCATGACGTTGAGACGGGAGTGAATCAGCTCAAGTTTAACACCGACAGAACATCAGGCATTCCCGCTGACAAGCACCGCATCCATGAGCTCTTATTGGCATCTACTCTGGCCAATCCCGCGCCATTGCGGCATCGTAGTCTGACTTGGCGGAGTAGAACTCTAGAAGGGCATCCACTTCCGCCTCTGCGGCTTCGATCGCGTACTGTTCTCTTAGTACAACGGATAATAAATTACTCTGCCCTAAGTCAAATTTGCGACGCTCGACATCCGCCATGTACTCGGCAAGGCGTTTGGATTCGCGAGCTTTAGCAAGTCGTTCGAATGCCGCGATCAGTGCGGCATGAGCCGATTGAATCTCCGCTCGAATCTTGTCTTCGGTGAACCGTCGTTTTGCGGCAAGTTGGTTCAGTTTGCCACGAGCAGCCTGCGACTTTCCGCGTGCCTTGCGTCGCTGGACAGGTACTTCAACGAAGATGCCCACCTCCAATTCAAATGGCGACTTGTCTCGCTTCGTACTCGTTGGTCCCCCAACATCCTGTGAGGCGAAAATTTGAGCGTCGACTGTAGGTAAAAGGTCGTTAGAAGCTTCAGCCAAGTCAACCCTGAAGCGGCGTGCCATTGCATCTAAGGCAGCCAACTCGGGACGTTCACTGAGTGCAACCGCGACGTCGGCCTCGAACCCGGATTTCGTGACTTCCAACGGCTGGGGGAATTCGACGAGTTTTGATTCTTTGGGCACTAGCGGGACACCGTGGCTGTTGCGGTGAAATAGAGAGAGTTTCACGCCGGCTTGCTGGAGTTTGCGTCGCAGGTCGATGAGCTTTGCTTCGCGTTCCGCGATGGCTCGCAGATTGTCCTGCAAAACGGGAGGGTCGACATCGCCGAGTTCTACCTTTCGCTTCAACTGAGCATTGCGTTGTTCCGCGAGCACCAAAGCTC
>JBLHLE010000939.1:0-3755 GCA_047620805.1 Pirellulaceae bacterium | reverse complement strand
CGTCCCACCAACAGATCCGCGTGTCGGCAACAGCGGTCGTCCCTCCACACGTCCCTCCACACGTCCCTCCACACGTCCCTCCACAATGCGAGCGGTCGCTGAGAATAGCGTATTTGAACGCCGACTCTTTTCGTCATCAACCCTAGCCTGCCCCAGGAGAGATCTCAACAATGATTTTTCGATTCATAACTGTCACCATGTACAGTCTGTTGTGCGTTTCGTTCATTTCTGCGAAGGAGCCACTCAAGGTCTACATTCTCGTCGGGCAATCGAATATGCAGGGACATGCCGACGTTTCGACGTTTGACCATGTTGGCATGGACCCTCGTACTGCTCCTATCCTGAAAGAAATGCGGAATGCCGACGGTACGCCAAGAGTTTGTGATAATGTCTGGATCTCGTCTATCGGCAATGGCGGAACCGAGGAGGAATATCTTGGCAAGTTGACAACTGGCTACGGAGCAGTTGGCCGAGGTACCAAGATTGGGCCAGAGTTCACCTTTGGCATCTACATGCAGAAGCATGTCGATGAGCCTATTCTCATCATCAAAACTGCCTGGGGAGGCAAGTCGCTACATACCGATTTTCGGCCACCGAGTGCCGGCGCTTACGAGTTCAGTGAGTCGCAGTTGGAATCGCTCAAGAAGCAGGGCAAAGACATTGATCAAGCCAAAGCTGACCGTGCGAAGGCGACTGGGCACTATTACCGACTGATGCTGGAGCACGTGAACAAGGTTTTGAAGGACGTAAAACGTGTCTATCCCGCATACGACAACGCGGGTGGGTACAAAATCGCCGGCTTCGCCTGGTTTCAAGGATGGAACGATATGGTTGCTGGAGACGTTTATCCCAACAGAAGCAAACCGGGCGGTTACGACCTTTACAGCAAGCTAATGGCGGACTTTATTCACGACGTTCGCAAAGATCTCTCGGCTCCGCAAATGCCGTTTGTGATTGGCGTCATGGGAGTCGGTGGGCCCACCGACAAGTACGGACCGTCGCAGCAACGTTACAAGAGCACTCACGATGGCTTCCGAGCCGCGATGGCCGCGCCGGCATCGCTTCCGGAGTTCAAGGGAAATGTGACGGCAGTATTCACGGAAAAATATTGGGACGCTGAACTGGACGAACTCATGGGACGAGGCGGGAAAATCAAAGCGAAGTCACAAGAGTTGAGCAAAGACAAGACCCTCAACCGCCAACACCGCGAAGAGGCGCTGACGAAGTTCCGAGCGGAGCTCTATACGCCCCGAGAGCTGGAAGTTCTGAAAGGTAGATCCAACGCGGGTTACCACTACAATGGTTCCGCGAAAATCATGGCCCAGATCGGCAAAGGCTTCGCAGAAGCTATGGCAACAATGAGCTTGGTTCCGTAGGAAAACACTCCATATATCGGTTTGAGAGAACAACATTATGACTAGTCGGTCGCTGCCGACTTGTGCTGACATTCTGTTGGCTCGTCCTGTTCAGCCTCGTTAGCGAGTTTGCAGAAGTGCGCGTGCTCCACATTTTTGATGACGATTCCGCTGCAGGCGAGTCTCAAGCCGGCGAGCGATTTTCCACGGCTCGACGAACACAATAGCTAGAGTCGGGTGACCGAACGTCCGAAGTAACTTGGTTTGCGGCCGCTCGCTCTAGCAGCGAACTTTGCGGACCGGCGTAGCGGGAGTCGATTCCCCTGTCAGCCACGCGGCGATCTTCAAGGAAGTCGGCGTCGTTGAAAGTCCGCCTAGATTTGTGCAGCGAAGTTCGCGGGGGATCTGTCCTGCAACTTCGTTCATGGAATGGATTACTTCATCGAGTGGAATGAGGTGCAGGAAACCAGCTAGAGCCATGTTGGCACACGCCAGCGCGTTGTTGGCTGCCATGACGTTTTTCCCTAGACAAGGGGCTTCTACGCGATTGGCAATCGGATCACATACCAACCCGAAACAGTTTTGCAGCGCCATCGATGCCGCAGCGAGTTGTTGGTCAATGGTCCCGTGCATCAGATGCACTATTGCCGCTGCGGCCATCGAGGAACCCGAGCCGCATTCCGCCATGCACCCGCCTTCTTCGGCGGCGAATGTCGAATCGCGAGCGATAAATACGCCGATCAAACCAGCCACGAACATGGCCTGGACTTTCTCCTCGTGCGTAGAGTTCAGTTCGTCCGCAACGGCGAGAACTGCCCCTGGCATCGCCCCACAAGAACCGGCTGTAGGGGCCGCGACAATTACCCCCATTGATGATTTTACTTCGAGTATTGATGTCACATAGCGGATGATACGATTAGTGAAATCGGCTGGAACGACTCGTCCTTCCTCTTCCGCTCGCGTAAAGCCGGGCGACTGCGAGGGGAGTATACGGTCGGCGTACGATGTCCCGCTTAGTCCAATTCGTACTGCGCCTTCCATGATCTCGACGAGTGTTCCCATCTGCTCAACGACGACCTGCTGCGAAACTCCTCCGCGGGTCGCTTCGTAATTCACCGCGAGTTCCCACAGGTTGAGCCCGTTCATCTCCTCAGCGGCCACCATTTCGGCGCATGTCTCGAACGGGACGCCCAAGTCGCGACGGGAAAGGACTGGCAGTACGGCCGCCAACTGACGAACCATTTTTGCGGAGAGTGCTGTTCGCGTTCGGTCGACAAGTTCTTCAGCCAGCCGATGTCGCGAAGCAAGGTTCAACAAACCGTGTTCAGGGCCCTCGTGCCAACTTGCGAATTCGATGTTGTCGTTGTCCAGCAGTTCTTGCAAAACCGCGGCATTTGGCGCTTCGGCAAGCCAAAAAAGTGCGTGATGAAGATCGCCGGGAAACTTTATATTGCATCGATCGATCGCATCGACTTCGATCATGCCGCCGCCGGTCGAGATTGCATCGAGCAAGTAGTTCGCGCCCGACTCGCCAATAATCTCGAGTCGGTAGAAGTTGGGATGAGGCGCGTCGTATGATTCGTAGACGACTTCGATTTCGATTCCAGCCTCGACAAGCCCTTCACGGTAGGTCGGTAGTCGAGGGTCTTCCGGTGGCCATCCCAAGATCCCGGAATTCAATCCTAGATCCGATCCTTGGTCTTTGTGGGTAGTGACAAGAGAACCATTGAGATCGTATTTGACCGTTACTTTACGAATTGGCTCCTCGGCGAGATCGCGGGCCAGTCGTCCGATTCGATTTGCGGCCGCGCTGTGCGAGCTACTGGGGCCACGCATGACGGGGCCTAAGACATCATTGAAGATACTTGGAGGAGTTTTCATGTATTTGATTATAGCCGATGGGAGACGGTAGGAGAATCGCGTCGAAAACGGGTGTAAGTCCTAAAATGACGCTTACAAAGGCACTAGCCACGTTAAACGGTATTGTACATCTCAAGGACTTTCTTGGCAGAGTATTTTCCGGCGTCCAGATTAGTTGCGCATTTTGGTTGCGCATTTTGATAGCAGCGAAGCGACGACAGCATGTAGCCCAAGGGATTTGAGTCCCGATCTCCAAATAGCCGCGAAGCGGCGACAGCTGCCGCCAACTCATCAAATCGCTGCCGCCGCTTCGCGCAAACGGGATTCTGTCCTTGCTTTCCTTGGGCTTACGCCCTTGTCATTACCCACATTTCGAGCTTGTCGATTTTGTTTTTGACTTTCGTAAGTCGTTGTTAATTGGGACGTTAAACTTCTGCTTGCACTGCTATGCTAGTAGACGATTGGTATGGGTGTGTGATGATTAGGCTGTGGGCCAGGATCGAGGCCCGCGATTAATCGCTCGGCAGACCAAGAATGTCC
>JBLHLE010000938.1:0-3755 GCA_047620805.1 Pirellulaceae bacterium | reverse complement strand
TCGATAAAGTCATTCAGGAAATCGCCAGCGTCGTCATCTTGGAAGTTACTGAAATGGAATTTCGATTCCGAATTGTCTTTCTCGTTGCTGTTTTTTTTAGTCTCTCGTTCAACCGCTCGCTTCAAAATCAATGCTTCGGGGTTGTTCGGGTCGCGTTTCAGAGCGCTGTCGGCGACGTTTCCGGCTCGGTTTAAATCGCCAGATTGCAGCGCTTGAGTGCCGAGTTTCGTGAGGTCTTTGGCGGCTGCCATGAGAACTCGGGCAGTTTCGCGAAGTCCAGCTGAACCAACCGTGGGAAGGCCAACGCCCTTGCTTTCGCGAACTGAGTTAACCAACTGTGGAAGGAAACCGAAGTCGATGTTGGGGACCTCAGGTTTGGAAGTCCAACTCAATTCTACTGGCTTGCCGTGTAATTCGGCTTTCATCGAAATCGTGTTCGCGTTGCGGTCTTTCAAACGACCAACCAAAATGGTGTCGCGATCAGATCGTAAGGGTGGCACGACGCTGGGATAGAATTCAGCAATGTTTTCGCTGACAGTCGTGGCTTGTGGCCAAACAATACCAGCCCGAGCAAAGTCGGCGAGCTGAGCTCCCGCCAGTTCGGGGGCTCGTTTTTCTTCGTCGAGGTAAACATTACCACCAGTGTGATTGGCGATGGCTGCCAATAGCTTGACGTCTCGTTGAGGACCAATCCCATAGCTGTTAACAGTTATCTTGTTGGCGACGAGATTAGCCATCATTTGGCTCAACTCTTCAGTCTGCAGCAAATTCGCTCGACTGATTCCGTCGCCAATGTAGACGACCGACCGAGCGGCTTCGCGAGACGTGCGGAAGCTTGAGATGGCGGCTTCGAGCCCCTCCATCATGTCCGTCGAGCCAAGTGGCAGACGTCCATTCAGCTTGGCCAAGCCCCGTTTCATTTCGTCGCTACGAGGAGCAACAAAATCGTCGGTCATGGCAACCGCACTCAGATCAACTGCCATCACCTTGACCAAGTCTTTATCGCCAACACTCGCCAGCAGCGTGTCCAACGCGGCTAGTGAATCTTCCCGGTAAAGGCCCGTTTGACTTGCCGACGTATCGAACAAGACAAGGATGTGATGGGACTCGGCGCGAGTGACATTCATTGTTGGCGATATACTTAATGCAAAGTAATAATCGCCCGCTGCATCTTGGTAGGTCACGAGACGAGCCGCCTCGGGACTCGTCGCCGTAGGCGGTGCAGCGATGGCAGTCATCGCGAGGGCCAACACCATACAACATGGTGCATAAATAAAACGACACAATCTATACATGATCGTAACTCCAAATCACTGAAGTGATCGTTGAAAGACTGACCCCTGTTCCGATGGGGGCCAATCTGCCTTGCTCTAGAATTAAGTAACCGGCGCAAGTACAACGCCGATAAGGATTATTGTATTCAGTCGGCATTCTTGTTGCTACCAAAAAAACCGAAATTCAATCTCGGCCGAATCTTACGAAAATCGGTCCACTTAACATAGCCTCTTTTTACTCAGGCGTTAGCCTGTTCCGCCTAAACCTTTGTGGCTACTGAGGATAGCTCGATTCGAGTCGGCTTGGCGTGATCTATCCTCACCCCGTTTTACAACGCCTATTCGGGTTCTGTCGATCGATTTGCAAGTTCTTCTCGTGGGTCGTGGACGGAGAAAGTCGGTTCTAAAGAAGATATTTTCCCCACTGAGAGCTGAAAGTCGACAAATTCCCGTAGTTGGAATCGGGGTGCACTTGGTAAATTGAGAACGGAACGAGGTGGGTGCATTTTGGTCATGTAACCTCCGCGAAGTGGAATCGGTTGCGAGAGTGAGAATCATGGAAGCTCATATTGCGAGTTCGAAGGTTGAGTTGTTGCAAGGTGACATCACCGATCAGGCGGTGGACGCCGTTGTAAATGCGGCAAATGCACCGTTGGCCGGTGGCGGTGGAGTCGATGGAGCCATACACGACCGTGGCGGCGGCACGATTATGGATGAGACCAAGAAGAAATACCCTGCTGGCTGCGCTACCGGTGATGCCGTGGTTACCAGTGCTGGCCGGTTACAGGCGAAGTATGTCTTCCACGCCGTGGGACCGATCTATCACGACGGACAGCAAGGCGAGGCCGAACTTTTAGCTTCGGCCTATCGTCGTTGTTTGGAGTTGGCAGTTGCCCATGGATGTAAGAGCATCGCCTTTCCCGCGCTAAGCGCTGGCGCCTACCGTTATCCCGTTACCGAAGCCGCCCAAGTGGCGATTGCCACGGTGAATGAGTTTCTGCTTCAGCTGGCCGAACCAATGACTGTCCGATTCGTCCTCTTTGATTCGCGCACAATGCGGATATTCGTTAATACTCTGCTCGGAGTTGTGACAGCCGCATCGCGCGAGGTCTAGGCGCGCCCGTCAAACAACTCTAGCCGGCGCCAACGCCGCGATCGAAAGCATCTTGATCGCGTAGCGACGTGGCCAAAGTCGACTCGAATGCCTCGGACGATATTTGCCATACTGGGTTGTCGTCGGAGTGGGAATTGCAGTGGGCCACCAGCAAACGATAGATAAACTTGAAGAGGTGGCGGGGCGTTCGAAGGGAACGCAGGGCATCGAGTAGCCTGTGGTCGCTGATATTCTCGGAGACCATTTTGCGGAGCGAGGGGGTTTTGCCGTTCTCCGCGCAAGCTCGAATTCGCGCGTTTGTGACGTCAAGCAACGCTTCGCCGGTCCACTCAAATTGACGGATCATGTTCTGTTTGTCGAGGCGAGCTCGTTGATAGAACTCTTTTTCTTCGCGATCGATGAATCGAGTCAGCTCGATCGGTAACATCATCTTCAAACCAACGCCCGGCTGTTTGAGAAACTTGTTGTCGAGCATGGACCACAAAAACTGCTTCATCAGATCCGCGGATCCGTTGATCAAATGCGGCTCGTCGAGTCGATCGATGAGAATCACGGTTCCGCCGTAACCAAGCGAATCGATGACGCTCAGGAACTTCAACAGCAATTCGTAGCGGTCGTCGGTGCGGTTTTTATTGGGGATTGGCTGCGACGCCAGTTCTTTCGGTTTGAATCGCATCAGCGTCCGCCGCAACTCGCCGGATTCGCGATTGCTGACTCGCATGCGACTGACGATACTCCGCGCTGTGAAGAACGAACGCCAGGACCGCCAACACCAAGGCACCCAGCCGAGCACAGTAAAGATCAGGTTGATCCACAGAGCAGGCAACCAGGCGCCGTTTCCGGAATACCACATCGAGATGATTATTGAGAGTGCGGCCAGCGACCACACGATGCCGAATCCAAAATCCCACTGCGCCAGAATAGTGCTAAATCTGAGTCGTTTTCGTAGTCGCTCCCAGCGGCCGATAAACGTCTCGGCAGTCGATTGATCGTAGAACGTCGCGAGTAAGAGTAAGTCCCGAGCTTGATGTCGATCCAATTTGTCGACATTACTTGCTTCGAGTTCGCACTCCACTGCTGTGCTCGGATGCTTAACTTCCAAGATCCGATCGACGATTCCGGTTACACCAATGGAAAGGATCGAATCCATGTGATCCCACAATTTCCACTCGTTTAAGACTTTGTCGGCCCGTTTGCGACTGCCAACGCGATCGTGGAAGCGGTCCAGAAAGGGATTGAAGTCGTCGTAGTGCAAGATCAGCAAACCCTGGCCAGGGTGGTGCTGGTTGTAGGTTTGAAGATGGCGAGCGATTTGCAGGCGAAGTGCCGTTTTGCCCGATCCTTTTTCGCCGAAGACTATTGCCGTG
>JBLHLE010000937.1:0-3759 GCA_047620805.1 Pirellulaceae bacterium | reverse complement strand
CCC
Source organism: Pirellulaceae bacterium (assembly GCA_047620805.1). Classification (GTDB taxonomy): domain Bacteria; phylum Planctomycetota; class Planctomycetia; order Pirellulales; family Pirellulaceae; genus JBLHLE01. Next base: position 3,756 of record JBLHLE010000937.1, on the reverse strand, counting down.
TGCTCCGATTCACCTATCAATATGTTTGGCGACGCGGAATCCTGGATGGCCGAGCTGGGCTGGTGTTCTCGATGCTGATGGCAATATATGAAGCGATGATCGTGGCCAAGCGGCTTGAATTGACCTATTTGCAATCTGATCCGGTTGCCGGTCAAGCCGTTCGCGGCCCTTTTTCGACTGATGTGCCCGCCGATGTTGCGCCGCCCGAGAATAGCCAAAACGGAGGCTGATCGCCCGATAGGCGATGGTAGCGCAATGGAGTCGTTTTCGGCAGAAAACGAGCTCACCCATAAATTCAGGTTTGGATCCTTTCCAACTTGAGGGAAGGCGATTAACCTCAATAGTTGTGCCGCGCGGCCGGTTGGCCGAAAATCGCGGCGGGCAGGCTCGCAAAAGACGTTCTTGGTTGATGGGATCGCGAGGTGCTAGCCTCCCCACACCGCCTCTTTCATTAATCGCGCTCGAATCATTCGAAATCGGCGCGTACAAGCGAGGTAACGAAAATTACCAATCAATCGACAGTGACACCCGGATCGCAGGGCAATGACACGGTATTTTATAGGTCCGCCACCTTCCTGAAGTGGCTCCCCGTTGTCTTGATCAGCGTAGGCTATTTGCCGCTCATAATCGTCCATTTTCTCAGCATGCTGGCGAAAGGACACTATCAGTTCGTGGCCCTCGTACCATTTGCGGCGTGGGCACTTTGGCAGCCGGCCGAGTTGGGAGAATCTGCGACTAAACGCATCTCTAGGTGGCTGCCTCCCCTCCTCCTTGTCATGTTGATGGTCGCGTTGTTCTTACTCGTTCTCGCGAGTTGGAAGTGGTCACCGTGGGCAGCGATGCTGTCGTTGTTGTTTGCTGGCCTGCCGATGTTATGGTGGGTTGGTAGAGATGACGCGGTGCGACGCGGCTTTCGCGCTTGGATCTTTTGCTGGGTTATGCTGCCGCTGCCGTTTGGAATGGACGCGGATCTAACCGTTTGGCTGCGGGGACTTGCAACCCAGATGACCAGCGGCACTTTGGATCAGATGGGGGTCCTTCACCTCTGTTATGCGAATGTAATCGAGGTCCCGGCGAAGGCCTTGTTTGTGGCGGACGCCTGTAGCGGCATCAATTCCCTATTCACGCTGATGGCCTGTGCCCTCTTTTTGGCGATGTGGTTCCAACGCAGTATCATCCATTCTGTCGTGTTGCTGCTCGCCTCATTCGGTCTCGTGATGGTGGAGAATACCACTCGATTACTGACTGTCGTCGTGGCCTTAGGGTGGGAAACGGACTTGAGCACCGGGTGGAAACATCAGGCGTTAGGAGCAGTGTTATTCTTGATTTCGGTCGGTTTACTTTTGTCCGTCGATCAGCTGGTTTATTACTTTGTTGGAAATCTGTCTGGTCCACGGCGGATACGCCCCAGGCGAGGCACGTTGGACAGTTCAGGACCGACGACTTACAGTAACGCGTTCTTTGCGGCCGCGTTTTGCTTCCCAGTTCTTGCTGGCGCCCAGTTGTGGCGGGCACCCTCCAGCGTCCCTGAAGTGTCCGCGCTATGGCAAGCCGATATACAGCTGGATGCTTTTGGCGCTAACACGCTACCGGAAAAATTGGCAGGGTTTGATCGAGTCGACTACAAGACGATCGAACGCGTCGTCGGAGATCCGTTGGGGCGATCGAGTCAACAATGGACATATCGCCGAGGCTTTACGACCGCGACAGTCTCTCTCGACTATCCCTACGACGGCATCCACGACCTTTGCGTCTGTTATTCTCAGATCGGTTGGCAGATTCACAATAAACGTGTTCTTTCGCCCGACGAGCTGAATACGCTGGAGGCCGACCCGAACCCAGTTCTCTCCCCAGCGGCGATGGGCCAGATGAGTCGTAATATGTATGGGAACGGCCTTTTGATGTTCTCATTGTGTGATACCGAAGGTCGAATGGGCGCCGTGATCAAAGAGCTGGCTCGAGGGACGACGGCCGACCGCATGATGGCCAGATACGGCGCACGGGGATCGGATCCCGAAAGTGGCCAATTCGACGAGGGGTTCGGCCGTCCCCCCTATTTGCAGTTTCAACTATTGGCGAGGACCCACGAAGAGATTGACGCGTCCGAGATACGGGGGCTGACGGAGTTGTTTGTCTCCGCCCGTGGCCTGCTTCGCGAACGGTGCCTTCGTGACCTTAACAACGAAGCGGGGGCACGATAGATGGCTCGAAAGTCTAACTCCAAAAACTCGTTTCACGGGTCATGGTTGAGTCGACGTTTTCCTCGTCTGTTCGGTGGTCGAGGTGGGCTACGTGACTGGTGTCGAATTATCCAGCGGCGGATTCAGATTCTTCTGTGGCTATCATTTGTACGGCCGGTGTTGGTCCTCCGCCAAACACTCGGCGTTTGGTGGTCCCGTCGCGATTTCCGTTACTTATTGAGGGGCCTTCCGGCCCTTTTGGTGGGCCTACTGACGGTGTACCTAGCCTGCATTCTTGTCGTGACTCCCGCTCAAACTCGTGCCGACAATTACCGTTCTGCGGCGGAAACTGCCACCAAGTCTGAGTCCCATAATGCGGCGCGCATTTACTACCAACGGGCCATTGAACTGAACGGCGGCAGCGACGCGATGCGGTTTGCACTGGCTCAGGCCGCGCAAAAGACGGGCGATTATCCGCGAATGGCTGCCATTTTGCAGCAGTTGGCACCCGACGAGGGCTTGGGCTTTGCGCCAGCCCACTTGTGGGTGGCGTCCAGCCTACTATCCAAATCGAATCCCACGGCGGAACAGATCCGCCGCGCAGAATTGCAACTTCGGAAAGTGATTGAGCTTCACCCCAACAATCCAAACGGCCGGATCTTGCTCGGAGAAGTTTATTACAACCTAGGTATGTGGGAGAACGCGATCGAACAGCTAGATGTCGTGCGTCGGACAGTTCCTGAGAAGAACCTCATGATTGCTAAGTCTCACGCTCGGCTTGGCGACGCACGAACGGCACGTCGGTACGGTATTGCTGCCCTCGAACACTTTCAGGAACTTGTACAGCGGGATCCAACGAGCCTGCCCGATCTTCTCTTGTTGGCCGAGGCGACGATGTTTATCGAGGAATATGGGCAATCCATCAATCTTCTGAAGAACGCGATCGCGTTAAACAATGACGAAGCCGCTGAAAAACGTATCAATGAGGCCATCACACGAACATTCGTCGCCTGGTCGGACTCAGTCGCTGGCGAAGACCGCGCTAGCCGGGAGCGGGGCTTTCAGTTGCTTTGTGCGGCTTTGGACTACAATCCGGACGAACCACTGCTTCTCGAACGCCTGATGGAATTCGTATCACCGCACTCGGTGATGGAAAATGAAGCCAAAGAGTATCTGCTAGATAGTATCGTTGGCGGCCGAGCGGTGGGGGCAAGTCATTTGTTGCTAGCGATTCATTCATTCTCGGTTGGAGAGGACGTCGACCAGGCAAAATTTCACCTTGAGCGGGCAATCAAGTTGTTGCCGAACGCTCCAATTGTGGCCAATAATTTGGCGTGGATCCTTGCCAATGCTGAGCCTCACGAGCTGGAACGAGCTCTAAAGGTCATGAATCCTCTGATTGAGCAGTTTCCAGACGCCGAACGCTTCCGCGACACACGCGGTCACATCCTCGCACGGATGGAACGCTGGCAGGAAGCAATTGACGATCTTGAACGTTGCCTTCCGGCAATGAATAAGAATCTAGCGACACACCGGGATCTGGCGTTAGCCTACAGGGCCGTCGGTGCTGCCGCCC
>JBLHLE010000936.1:0-3767 GCA_047620805.1 Pirellulaceae bacterium | reverse complement strand
CTTGAGCATTGGGGGGCGTCGCGCTATTGGCCGTAGCGGCGATTGCACAACAACCCACTGGCATCCCGACGAACAGCCAGTTAAATCCGGAGTTGAAGTTATATCCACCTGCCATCCAGGCTAGGTCTTCCGGCGCAGAAGTGGAGACTAGGGCCTACCCTGTGGCTCCCGATCAACTTCAAACCACTGCCGCCATCTGGAAGCAAAAACTTGGACCCTCCGCTTCGATCGCTGTCGATCCGCGGGGAAGTCGAATTCTCGTTTCTGGTCCCGCTGCGATTCATCAAGTATTGCAGGGCCCACCTGCGACTCCAGCCAACACAACATCCGGAGCAAATCTTGATCAGGGAAATGCTCCCGTGCTAGCACCCGACGCACTTCAACAGCAACAAGTCCAACAGCAAGCAGAACCAACGCAGTATCGGCTTCAGAGAATTGACTCCGCAGCTCTACTCACGAACCTGCAACGTATGTGGGGAGAGCGCGTATCGGTCAGCAAGGCTCAGGATCAAGTGACTTCCTACGTGGTCGTGAACTCCGCCTCTGGGAATCGAGCCGTATTGGCGACCAACTCGCAGGCGGCGTCGGTGACCTTTTACGGAACGACCAGTCAACAGCGAGCATGGCGGATCGTAACGGAGGCCTTGGACGTCGGTGGCAATGCTGAAAGCACTACACAACTGGTCCCCGCGGCGAAGGCCGATCCGACGCAGGTCCGTCAGGCGGTCGCCTGGTTGCAAAACGGTGGTCCCAATACTTCACAGATTCGCTTCGGGGGTGGCATGTTGCCGCTGATCTTCGGACAGCAGCCGCCAGCGAACGGCGCCAATCCACCCGCAGACAATAGCGACCCACCGAATGTCGCTCCCAATCAGGGCAATCCCGCTCAAGGCAATCCCAATCAGCCCGCTGCGGTTGCCGATGGTGTCCCGGTTGGTGACGTTCAAGTTGAGTTTATTGAGGGACTCGACCTGATGGTATTGCGGGGCCGCAAAGCGGACGTCGAACGAATCACTCGAGTGATTCAAGAAATTGAACGCGTCAGCAATGAGACTCGACCGGAAATCAAAGTCCGATATTTGAAACACGCCAACAGCGAGGCAGTCGCTGAGATCATCACGACGGTCTACGAAAATCTATTGACGACTCGGTTGGGTGAAACCAGCATTACTGGTCTCGGCAAGCCGAATGCGATCTTAATCGTTGGTCGCACTGAGAATATGCCCGTCGTAGAAGACCTGATTGCCAAGCTGGATCAGCCGGTGCCGTTCCCGATGCAATTTGAGGTTTTCCAGCTACGGGAAATGTCGTCCATCGACATGTCCGCGGCGTTGACAACCGCTTTCGCGGAGCCGACTGGATTAGCTACACGTGTTCGAGTGACTCCCATCTTCCGTAGTAACCTTGTGGTCGTGCAGGCCAGTCAACGCGACCTGCTTGAGGTCGGGCGGCTCATCCAGAAGCTTGATATACGAGAAAGCGCGTCGGTCAGCGAAGTCAAAATTTTCCGTCTGCAGAATACTCTCGCGGAAGACTTGGCGCCCCTGTTGCAAGATGCCATCAATTGGCAACTTATTGGAGACGGCACGCCGCTTGGAAACCAGGGCGGCGGTGCTGGCAATAACCAAGAGGAAAGGGCTCGACTACGATCGACGATGTTGCAGTTCCTGACCGTGGATTCGGGTGGCAATCGTTTGTTGAAGTCCGGAATCCTCGCGGAGGTTCGAGTGACTGCTGACATTGCGGGTAACTCTCTGGTTGTCACTGGACCGTCTGAAAGCATGACCCTGATTGCGGCATTGGTAAATGAATTGGATAGCTTGCCAAGTGCCTCGGCGCAGGTGAAGGTCTTTACCATCATCAACGGCGACGCCACGCGACTTTCCACTATGTTGCAAACGATGTTCAGCCAATCGGCCAATAATCAAGGTGGCCAGCAAGCTCAGGGTGGTCTCGGCCAACTCGGCCTGACAACCGGTGCTGGAGCGGACGAGAGTTCATTGGCTCCATTGCGATTCGGCGTCGACGAACGTACCAACAGTATCGTCGTGTCAGGCGGTGAAGGCGATCTGGATGTCATTGAGGCGCTGCTATTGCGACTGGACGAAGCCGACCTCGGTAAGCGTAAAACAACCGTCTATCGACTGGCGAATACCCAGGCCTCTTTGATCGCGACCGCGGTTACGGACTTGCTAAATAATCAACGCCAAATTCTCAGTCAGCGGCAACAACAGTTGAATCTCTTGAGTGCTTACGAACAAGTAGATAGCGAAGTGTTTGTTGTAGCCGAAGACGGCAGTAACAGTGTGATCATTAGTGCTACACCTCGTTTTTACGACGAAATTATCACCGTGATTGAGGCGTTAGATCGCAAGCCTGCGGTGATTAAAATCGATGTTTTGATTGCCGAGGTTCAGTTAAACGATGACGAAGAATTCGGCGTTGAGCTCGGCTTGCAGGACTCACTCTTGTTCGACCGCAGCGTGGCCGATGGTGCTACGCAAGTGCCGGGCTTTAGGTTCAATAATCAGCCGCTTGGCAACAGTAACTCTGCCGCGTCGCTTGCAACTGCGGGTACTTTCGCAGGGCAAGCATTGTCTAGTTTCGGCGTCGGACGCAGCAGTGCTAATCTCGGATACGGCGGTCTTGTGTTGTCGGCTGCTAACGAGTCTGTCAGCGTGCTGGTGCGTGCCCTGCAAGACTCGGGGCGATTGCAAGTGCTGAGTCGTCCCCAAGTGACTGCACTTGAAAACCAGCCGGCCTACGTACTCGTTGGCCAGCGTGTTCCACGGATTACGGACACGACTCTGACAAACCAAGGCACCACGAACTCGGTCGTCTTGGACAACGTCGGTTTGCAAGTAAATATCGCCGCTCGCGTAACGCCGGACAATACCGTTGTGATGGAAATCGCGACTGAAAAATCGTCCGTCGGTCCGATCGCCGAGGGAATTCCTATCTCCATTAACGCGAACGGCGATGTCATCAACTCTCCTATCTTCAACGTCACGGAGGCGCAAACCTTTATTAGCGCACGAGACGGCCAAACGATTGTCATGGCAGGACTGATCACCAAGGATCGCTCGACGACAAAACGGCGAGTGCCGTTCCTGAGCGATATTCCTATCGTTGGCAACCTATTCCGCTTCGATTCGTTCTCGGAAAGTCGTACGGAACTGTTGATGATCCTGACGCCTCGAGTCATGAAGTCAGACGAAGAAGTCGACTGGCACACCTACTCGGAATCCGAGCGAATGAGCTGGTGCTTGGCCGACGTCATGGAAATGTACGATGCTCCAGTTCTCAGTGGAGGGCAAGGAGGTTTCGCAACGGAAACTCCCGTAATCTACCCCGATCAAGACCCAACTGGCGCGTCTCTAAACGGTTCCACGCAACCGTCGAACGGTGGAACGTCCGTGTTGTATCCGCCGGTTTCAACTTCTTCCAACAACACTCGTTCGGGGAATCGGTCGCCGTCAGCCATCCCGATGGAGTTTCCCAATGCGATACAGCCCGCGGCATTTCAGACTCCGATCCCCAGCGATTCGGTACCGGTCGCTTCGCCACAGCCTTCACGCGCAACGAACTCTGCCCCGTGGAGCAAGCTGCAGCCAACGCCTCGAACAGGACTGATGCCGTCCCAACAATTTAATCCCGCTCTACCAACCGCTGGTATGCGAACCGGTTCGGCTCAGCAATTGCCCGGTGGCGTGCCAATGCAATTTCGGTTTCCCGGGCAAATTCCCGTTGGAAATTCTACCCAAGCG
>JBLHLE010000935.1:0-3775 GCA_047620805.1 Pirellulaceae bacterium | reverse complement strand
TGCCATCGCGCCTATTCCACCACTGGCCGACCCCAGTATTTCACGGCGCGTTATCTCGCGACATGTCTGATCGTAAGGAAGCTTCACTGAGTTACCCCTTGGTAATCGTTTCGTCGAGATTTAGCAAAATGTTTGCAATCAAGAACCAAGCTCCGAGCTCCTCCACGGATTCGCCATCTTGTATTGGTCCGGCAACGGCTTTCGCCGCTTGCGAGTCTTTCGCCAATCGTTCGCGTTCGCGTAAGAAAACAGCTGTCAGGTGGGAGCGTTCCAGCGCGTTCGGTTCGCGCGAAACACAGCGCCGGAAGCCGTAGGTGATCCGCTCTTCAACTTTGGAATTGGGAAGGTCGTGTAGCATTCGCCGAGCCAGTCCCATCGCCAACTCGACGTAGGCAGGATCGTTCAGCAAAGTCAGCGCTTGCAGTGGAGTGTTGGTGTGCGGCCGCTTGACTGTACATGAAGCTCGGTCCGGAGCGTCGAAATTCACGAAGCTGGGATAGGGAGCGCTACGTCGCCAAATGACATATATGCCGCGACGGAATCGATCGGGGCCAGTGGACGTCGCGTACGTCGGAGCGTTCCTGCCAACGTGTCGCCAGATGTTCTCTGGTTGGGGAGGAAAGATCGGTGGGCCTCCTGCCTTCGTCGACAATAAGCCGCTGATTTGCAAAGCGTTGTCTCGAATCAATTCGGCCGAAAGACGTAGTCGGGCGCCCCTCGCATAGAAGAGATTGTAAAGGTCTTTTTCGCGGGCTTCGTCAGTTAGCGCCGATGCCTGTTGGTACGTAGCTGAGGTGACTATCAAACGGTGGATGTGTTTCATCGACCACCCCGACTCGACGAAATCGGCAGCGAGCCAGTCGAGCAACGCTTGGTGAGTTGGCGGTTCGCCTTGAGTGCCAAAGTCTTCTTCCGTTGACACGATGCCACGGCCGAAGATCTCTGACCACCAACGATTGATGGCGACTCGACCGACCAACGGATTCTGGGCGTCGCTGAGCCAGCGGGCAAGTCCAAGGCGATTTCCTGGGATGTCCTCAGTTTTGTGGAGAATGGCTGGCGTGTTAGCTGTTACCGCGGCCCCTTTGTTCAGGAAGTCGCCGCGTTTGAAGAGGAAGCTGTCTCGGCCCTTCGGCATCTCGATCATTACTAGCGTCGTGGGCGCAATAACCTTGGTAGCTTCCGCTTCCATTGCAGCAATCGCGTCGGTCAGTTGTTTGTGTTTTGCACTCTGTTTGAAATAGTAATTTTGAAGTTGAGTCTTTTGCCCAGCGGTTCGTTTGGAAAGTTCGATGCCCAGTATTTTCTGAACAGCTTTCGGCACAGTCGCTCTCGTTCGTTGGCCCGTCATGACCGAGATTCTTGGGCGGCCAACGCAACGGCCTTCGCCGTGTTGTTGGTCCAGCGTAATGCGAAAGGTAAGTTCGCCGTCGTGAGAGATTGGACTCGATGTGAGAAACGTCGCTTCGTGGTCCTTGCCAAACGCGGGACTGATGGCCCACGCTGTTTTGGGGTTTTCATCGATCGCGCCGGATGCAGCGAAATTTTTCTGCGAGAAGTCCGCCACGGCGGAATGCAGTTTCACGACTTCGGTCCGGTTGTTTCGCAGCGGGTCGTTCGGTAGCGGGTCGTTCGGTAGCAGGTCGTTCGGTAGCAGGCGTTCGACCTTGAATTCGTTTAGTACAAAGTTAGGACGATCGCCTTCGTGACGACCTGGCCCCATTCCCGGTAGTTCGTCGTGTGTCAGCGTTTCTAAGCGGAAGCCCGTGATTTTCTGAACCGTCGTTTTGGCTTCAATTACGTAGACGTCCGTGGCTGGCTTAGCGCCAGTCACCAAAACAGATTGATCGTCCAGCACTCGATGGCTGGCACCGCCCTGTGACTGAAACTCAAGTATCTCGAGCACGTGGAAGTTCGCGTCTTGCGGGCTTTTGAGCGACGCTTCCCAGGTCGCTTGGTCCGCCCGTTGACCAATTTCGAATTCGACTAAATTGTCCTTCAGCTGCGCGATCTTGTCGGCGATGAGTTGTTTTTGGGCGATCATGTCCGGCGCTAACGGCAACGCCATTTTGGGACCAGTAAAGTTGTAGGTGACGCCATTTCCTTCCACTTCCAATGGAGTGTTGTTGAAGTAAGCAAATAGTTGGTAGTAGTCTTTTTGCGTAAATGGATCGTACTTATGGTTATGACACTGCGCGCATTCGAGCGTCGTTCCGAGCCAAACGGTTCCCGTTGTGTTGACGCGATCGATTAGCTGCTCGACGCGGTTTTCCTCCGGGTCAACTCCAGCTTCCACATTGCATGTGGTCAAGCGATGAAAGCCAGTAGCAATCTTCTGCTCGACAGTTGCATTTGGGAGGAGGTCGCCGGCGATTTGTTCGATCGTGAATTGATCGAATGGCATGTCGGAATTGAAAGCGTTAATCACCCAGTCGCGGTACGGCCAGACGTTGCGGTACTGATCGGCTTGGTATCCGTTGCTATCCGCGTAGCGGGCGAGGTCGAGCCACAATCTGGCCCACCGTTCGCCGTATCGTGGAGACTTGAGAAGTCGATCCACTACGTCAAGATAATGTTCGCGCGTCGGGTCTCGCACAAACGCGTCGACTTCTTCAACGGTCGGCGGAAGTCCAGTCAAGTCGAGGTGAACTCGCCGAATCAAGTTCGCTGGCGCGGCTGCCTGCGACGGACTGAATTTGTTTTGTTCCATCTTGGCCAAGGTGAAATAGTCGACGGGATTTTGCGGCCAGTCTTGCTGTTGAACTTTTGGGAGCGGAGTTTTTTGAGGAGCGATATAGGCCCAGTGCCTTTTTCCGACTTCGATGTTGGCGCCAATTCCGGCGGGCCAATTCGCTCCCGCTTTGATCCACTTCGTCAGCGTGGCGACTTCCGCGTCGCTCAAGGGATCCTCGTCGAGAGGCATTCGGTCGACTTCGCCGGCGCCGAGTATTCGCTGCAACAGGAGGCTCTTGTCGGGATGTCCCGCTCGAACGGCTGGCCCCGAGACTCCGCCGTGCAAGACCATCGACTTGGCGTCTAAGCGAAGCTGTCCTTCCTGCTCATCTGCACCGTGACAGGAAATGCAGCGCTCTTGCAAGATCGAGAATACGTCGCGTTTGAAATCGACTTCGTTGGCTTGCAAGCGATTCGGCAAAGTCGAATGGAGAATCGTTGTGAGCCAGAATGTCGCCACTACAAGCGATAACGCGATTGGGCGAATTGTTTGAATTCCGGTCGGTCGCATCGGCTTGGGCGTCCTAATCTGTGGCTCGCAACTTAATCTTCTGCAGGCATTTTCGCGCCGGCTTCGATCCAGTCCTTGAGATACTTGATCGCTTTTTCGGGCAGTCGACTATCGGGAGGCATTTGGTAAAAGTCGTCGGAATAACCGATCGCCTCGATCATTAGGCTCGCCTTGAGGTCGCCGGGCACGACTGCGGATCCGCTGTCACCACCGTCGAGCATCGAATTGCGGTTGTCTAGTTGCAAGCCACCTTTGATTTCTTTGGCATCTTTGGAGTGGCATTTGTAGCACCGCTGCTTCAGTAGTGGCTCAATTCGCTTCGTATAGAAAGCCGCTTCGTCAGGTGTAGGATCGGCCGCGTTGGCAACGACACCGAGGCCAAGTGCGAACGCAGTCGCAACGACGATTCGGATTCGAGATTGAAGCATGGCGGTCACGTCTAAAATGAGGAATGGCGAAGCTCTTAGAATAGCAGATTGGAGTGAGATTCGCCAGTTTTTAAGGGGCAATGTTGACTGGCCACGTCTTCAT
>JBLHLE010000934.1:0-3777 GCA_047620805.1 Pirellulaceae bacterium | reverse complement strand
GGTAGCTTGGCTTGCGTTCGTCGCAACAACACCGACATGATGACGATCGAAGAGAGCATCAGGAAGATGTACAGTGGTGGCGTGGGGAGGGAGGGGAAGCCGTCCAAATTACTGCACCCAGTCGTCGGGTAGTTCGGGCATTGCAATGTGGCCTTCCCGATAAAGAACATTGTAAGCACAGAACGGTATCGTATGGCCGCTGGGCAAAACGTGGTGGGTACAGCACTTCATTAGTCGCCGCAGGTCGAAATTGTACGCGTCCAGGAACGATGTGATCGTAATTCGGAAGACGTCTTCCCCGCCTAGTTTCTCGTTGACTGCTTTATCAAAGAATTCCATCGCGGCAGGCAAGTATTCCGCAGGGATAGTAGGTGCCGAACCATCGACAACGGGCAACGACAACTCGTCGTTCGTTCCGCAGCAACCCAAGCGGCCAAGATATTGTAAAAGCACGTTGCGCGCTCGCGGACGAGTAAAAGCAATGCCGTTCGCCAGCAAGTCCAAGTGGTCTTTCATATCCATGAACCGAGTTAGTGGGATGACCTGATCTTTGCTGCGGTAGCAGTAGGTAAGCCAGTGGCAATTGGGGTGAGCGCAGGGGAGTGGCATGAAATCCCGTTCTTCGAAGGCTGACGATTGCGCTGCGATGCCTTTGACTACGTCGGGAAACGTGATTCGTCGTTCGAGTTGTTCTGGTAGCACATGACGCCCCGAGTAGGTGGCGGGCTGAAAACTCATGCCGGTGATCCATGGTCTTTCCAAAGCGAAGTCGACGAGTGGCCCCATTTGATCATCGTTGACACCACCTTGTAACGTAACCGCGATGGTGATGTGTATGCCCGCGTCGCCGAGGCGTTCGATGGCTTTTAGCTTCGTTTCCAGGAGCGCTTCGCCCCGCAATTCTTGATTGACGAATTCGTTGAGTCCATCGAGCTGAAAGTAGACCTCGACTCGCTTTCTGTGCTTAGCGACTAGATCGATAAGAGCTTGGTCGTGCGCGAAGCGAATACCGTTGGTGTTAATGGTGATGTAGTCGATCGGCTGCTCGACGGCGTATTCCAAGATTTCACGGAACTGCGGGTGAATCGTCGGCTCGCCGCCGGATAGCTGTAAAACTTCCGGTTGGCCTTCGGCTTCCACCAGCCGATCGATTGTGCGTTGACATTCTTCCAAAGTCAGATGTTTGCCACCCGGCCCGCTAGAGGCAAAGCACATTGGACAACTCAAGTTGCACGACGATGTGACTTCGAGCAAGGCGATGCACGTGTGCTGTTCGTGTTCTGTGCAGAGCCCACAGTCGTGAGGACAGCCGTCTTTTGGTTCGACGGCAAACTTGTGTGGCAGTTTGGCCGGCAGCGTGTACTCCATGCGGTCGTAGTAATTAACATCCGAACAGACGAAGTCTTCGCGGACGCCGTGCTCTTTGCAAGTTTTTCGGAAGTAGACGCGGTCATTGCGGACGATTATCTTCGTTGGGACAACTGACAAGCACTCTGGACAGAGACTCTGCGTCGTGCCCAAAAAGGTGTAGTCTCGTAGCTTCGGTAAAGTGCGGTTAACGGTCGTCATAGTGACTCCTTAATGATCATTCCAAAGCAGGCGACGAACAGGATCGCGATCAACGCGAAGATTAACAACATGAATAACCCAAAGGTTACTGCTGCCGAAGCAAGCAACGTGATGAAACGCTCCATCCAAGTTACGCTTCCACCACTGGTCCTGCGACGCAGCAAATATATTAGCGACCCGATGAGCGGCGGTACCGTGAAGATCAAAAAGCCGACCAGCGTATCGATCTGATTATCTACCGCGCAACCAATCCCGATTAACACCAGCAAAATCAAGGCACCAATCGTGCCAACTGCAAACATCGGCTCGGTGTACGTCATGTATGTCGGGCGCGTCGCGAGGGGAGATGACACTATCTCCGCCTCCACGACGACTTGTGGCCCCAGCGGCGCACTGCACAACCAGCAGTGACTAGTTGGACTAAAGTGCATTGCTCCGCATTCGCGGCAGGCCACGCCGTCAGCTTTGCCGGGAATACTCACGATGCATCCATTTCCCGTTTCGAATTCATGCGACGCTCGAACTCGAAAGCCAGTTGCGGGACGCGACGAATAATTTGCCCGATGAATAATCCCGTAAGACCAAGTGCCAGGACCGTGACCAGTTGTTCAATCGGAGGAACGGCGTGATTGGGATCAAACCATGTGTCGTCCGCCAAGCCTACTAATGACATATACCCCGCCAAAGACCCGATAGTTGCGCACCAAATCAAGGGAAGATTAAATCGAATCGCGGACAGCACGATAATCAGGAAATACACTCGCGTGAGCGGACTGTTTGGTCCGCTACCGAGTGCGGCAAGCATAGTCAGCAGGCCTAGGTCAATGATCGTTGTGACAAACGGTAAGTAACTCGGGAAGAATTGCTTTCGCAAGCACAGCAACGTGCTGACCGCAGCAAACGCCCAGGCGGCTGCGACCATCGTTACATATCGATGAAACCGTTGTTCCGGATCGTTTGGCACAGTCAGACTCATGTAATGAATGAGTTGAGCACAATAGAAGCCCGTTATGGCCAGGATTCGCATCAGGCAAGCACGCGTTTCGCCACCGAATTCCTGCCAGCGTCTGACAATAAACCACTGGCGAGTCTGTTCTGATTCCGGCGGAGTCATCGTCTCTTCCTTTTTGCGGTGCAGTCTTTTGCGAACAACCGCTCGTGAAGGTGAACGCGTTAACTGCTCGCAGGATACCGCATTGCGAGAGTGACTTCCAGCCTGGCGTCAACTTAGGTTCACTCCCGTGAATCGTCCTTCTTTTGTTCGTTTTCGCGGACGATCTGCGTAGCAATAAAAAATGCTTCGTCGGGCTACTCAGCCGGAATTAGCGGGACGTCGCCAAGTTCTACTGTTTGATCTCGTTCGCGGCGTCGCCGCAGGAAGGACGTACTTCCAAATCCAAAAAACGACGCAATCTCCTCGACGAGAAATGTTCCGATGGCCACCATGATCGTGACAAAGATGAGCAGGATGGGGAGAGGCAAATCTTTAGGGAAATGGGCTTCCTGCCTGTTGTTAGCAATCGCAAAAGTGACGGCGACGATCGTCATCAAGCTGAAGATTGTGATCAGTCGTAGTTGCAAGTTCTGTAGTTGCTTTAGCCAATTGAACGTCAGGACAGACTTCAACGTGATCACCGCCAGCACGGCGACGATCGCGAGCGAAATAATAGCGGCGACGGCGAGGGCACCCTGCAAGACTCATTCTCCTGATGGCGGCGAGTGTCGGGAGTTATTTTCACGGGTAATTCGCCTACGAAACCAAAAATCTAACGCAAAACGGCGACTTTTTCGAACCGTCTTCTCCGTTTACTGGCCTACACCAACAGAAGTGCCGATGCTAGAATCTGTCTTATCATTGCTTTGCGGCAATCTTAGCTGTGGTGTTGGTACAAAGGACCGATTCTGTACATTTCCGGTACATTTGGCCTTTTGCGAAAAACACCGAATCGCTAAGTCATTGCCTTGAAACACTTTGGAGGGTAAGCGAATGGTTAGCGGCCTCATTGGAAATGAGGTGCCGGGAAACTGGTTGCGAGTTCGAGTCTCGTGCCCTCCGCTTTGACAGAAAGCCGCATCTACAAAGTGTTTGCGGCTTTCATTTTGCGCCGTTCTCATTTTGGTCTCCTGGGGCTTTGTGCCGAGAATGTGCTGATACGGAATCCGCACCTTGATCTGCATCATTCGTCTTGCTTCGCTCGGCGGCGTCCG
>JBLHLE010000933.1:0-3778 GCA_047620805.1 Pirellulaceae bacterium | reverse complement strand
CAGAAAGAGCCGTCTTCTCTGCGACCTGGATCCTGCTAACTCAAAGCGACTCTTTCTTCGGAGACTTTCCGGTCGCCAAACTCAGCAAAGCGAAACGCGCGGAACAAGTCGTTTGGACTGACGGCTACAATAACCTCTGGCCGTTGTTGAATGTCGGCTTCGGATGGTAGAGGAAAGATAAATAACAAAGGGCAAATGACAAAAATCAAACGGGGACCAAGTTGCAAATTTCAATACCAAAATAGATCGGTGCTTGTGATTTGAGATTCGTTTGTTCTATGGCTTTCGTTTTTTGTCATTTCGCCACTGCTACGCTTTCGCAATTATCCGATCGAGTTCTTCTTTCAGCTTCGGCAGAATTTCGTCGTAGCCAAAAGCGCCGAGCGACTCTTCACCCTTTTTGAGATTAACGTGAGTCGGGCCGCACCAGAGCCCGAGGTCGGCGTCGTCGGTTTCTCCCGGACCGTTCACCCGGCAGCCCATGACTGCGATGGTAATCGCGTGCTCTTCTGCGTAGCGGGTCATCTCTTTTACTTTTTGAGCCAGATCGATGAACGCTTCGTTTTCGACTCGAGAGCAGCTTGGGCACGAAATAATGTTTAATGTTTTCAGGCCGAAGTCTACTACCGTGCGGACTCGACCCGCTGCGATATCGGCCAGAATGCTCGCTCCCGCCTCGATCTCTTCCGGCTTCTGAGAATTCGGGACGGTCAGCGATACGCGGATCGTGTCGCCGATCCCCCGCCCAATTAACTGCTCGAAAGCTATTCGAGTTTTAATAATCCCGTCTGGCGGCATGCCGGCTTCAGTAACGCCGAGGTGCAATGGAACGTCGGGCCGCGCTCCCGCAAATCGTTGATTGACTTCGATTACTTTCGCTGGATCCGAGTCCTTCAAGGAAACGCAGTAACGAGTGAAACCCAGTCCATCGAGATGCTCGCAGTGCTCCAAGGCACTTTCCAACATCGGCGTGATCGAATCCGTTGGCTCGTATATCCCTTTCTTCGCTGGATCGACACTGCCGCAGTTCACTCCAATTCGCATTGCGCAGTCGTTATCCGCAGCAACACCAGCGAGATACGCGACTTTCTCTTGCCAGGGTTTGTCAGTTTCATGGTGATACAGATGACCGGGGTTGTAGCGGACTTTGTCGACATGGGGCGCTACGAGTTCAGCTAGGCGATAGTTTTCCTGGAGGTCCACGGAGAGGTTAGCTTGGGTCTGCTGGCGAATCTCCGCCAATGCTGCGGCGTCCTTTTTGCTGTCCACCGCGATCCGCACGACGTGAGCCCCGGCTTCGTGCAAAGCTTGAACTTGAGCGACCGTCGCGTCAATATTCTGAGTATGCGTTGCCGTCATACTTTGAATTGCAATCGGATTTCCGTCACCAATTACCACTGAACCAATCCGAACGGATCGAGTTGGGTTACGCCTTATTTCCACCAGCATCTCCTCGTGCATGTCGAGTTTTCAAAGCCATCGCTCGTTAATTCTACCTGATTTTAGGCGTCCTCAACGAAGAAGTAGCCGACCATTGTTTCGAACCGCGGAGAATTACGCAATGTCACCACATTTATTGTCCAAATTCACCGGTTTTTCGGGTCTGCCAGGCGGACGTGATTGGCCCCCGATATTGTCTTCCCCAAAAACGGCTAGAATGACCGCTTGAAATCTCGTTCGCAAGTCGAATCTCAGTCAGTTAACTAGACAGCCGAATCATCCTTGGCCAGGCCCGTGAAATACGAACCTCAACTGCACGTAGTGCTCTATCAACCAGAGATCCCGCAAAACACGGGCAATATCGGGCGGTCATGCGTCGCGGCCGCCGCGAAATTGTGGCTAGTGAAGCCGTTGGGGTTTCGGCTGGACGAAAAAAACTTGCGTCGCGCCGGCCTAGATTACTGGCAATACCTGGAGTGGGAAGTCGTCAACGACTGGAATGAGCTAACGAAGAAACTACCCACCGATAACCACTGGTATTTCTCCAAATGGGGCAAAAAATCCTACGTCCAGGCCGAATACGCGCTTGGTGATGTATTGGTCTTCGGCTCCGAATCCGCCGGCCTGCCGGGGAAAATCTGGAACGACGAACCCGATCGAACGGTAAGAATTCCGATTCGCGACGAGGTCCGCAGCCTTAACCTTGGCAGTGCTGCCGCCGTCGCCATTTTCGAGTCGCTGCGACAGCTCGAAACGAAGAACCTGATCCAACGACATTGAGAGGCTCGACGCAGCCACTCCCTTGATTTTCTCCGGCCTGCTAACATCACCATTAACACGCCCAGCGACGAACGCCGAAAACTGCCGCAAACCATTCCCTCTCAACTCGCCTAAAACCAGCCAACTTTGGAGTCGAACGTGCCCAATATTACTCAACCGCTACTCGAAGAATTCGCCATCAACTTACTTGCCGCCGGTGGAGCCACCCAAGAAGAAGCTGAGATCGTCGGGCGAAGTTTGGTCTCCGCTAACCTTCGCGGCTATGAGTCGCATGGTGTCATGCGAATTCCGTTCTATCTGCGAACGCTGAAATCTGGCGATATTGTTTCGGGCGCGGAACTTGAAATTCTTAACCAATCGGACACGAGAGTCGTTGCCGATGCCCACTGGGGTTTTGGTCGAGTTCAAGCGGGTCGCATGATGGAAATGCTTATCGAGCGAGCCAAAACTAACGGGATCGGCGTTGGCTCGATTCTAAAATCCGGTCACATCGGACGCCTTGGCGAATACTGTGAATGGGCCGCTAAGGAACAACTGATTTCAATGTTAATGGTGAACTCTCACGGAGCAGTTCACCGCGTGGCTCCGTCGAGTGGACGCGCCTCGCGGTTGGGTACGAATCCAATCGCGATCGGAACTCCCCATCGCGATGAACCACTGGTCGCCGACTTTAGCACCAGCGCTACCGCCGAAGGTAAGGTTCGAGTTAAGCACATTGCGGGTGAACAATGCCCTCCTGGATGGTTGATCGATAGCGAAGGCAACCCAACGACGAATCCCGGCGACCTCTATGCCGATCCTCCCGGGGCCATTTTGCCGATGGGCGGCGATCAAGCTTACAAAGGCTTCGGTCTAGCCTTGATGGTCGAGATTCTGACGGGGGCTTTGTCGGGCGGATTGTGTTCTCGCGCGGCCGCCGAATCCCCAAATGGAAATTGCGTTTTTATGCTGCTTCTGAATCCAGCAGAGTTCGGCGGGGCAGATCGATTCCGAACTGAAGTCGAAGACCTTGTCGATTTTGTTCGTAGCTGCCCAACTGCGCCCGGACACGATCGGATCATTCTGCCCGGCGATCCCGAACGAGTGGTCATGGCGAGTCGACTAGAAAACGGCTGCCCCTTTGACGACGAAAACTGGGGCCAGCTCACCTCGCTCGCCGCCGAACTCGGCGTCGAACCGCCGACCGGCTGCTGACACGAAATTCGGCCAAATCAGTTTCACAGAATGCGTCTCTTCAAGCGTTTGATTGGCGGTCGCAGAGAGAAAACTGCTGGATACCACGGCGACAGAGGCCGAAAGAATGCGTGGCCCATGGTCTCGGCTATGGCCTTCGAGAAACAAACGCGTTCTACCTAGCCTTCCCAAATCGACTCAGATCGACGTTCGAAGATGCGTGGAAATCTGCTAGAATCCCATGCTTCAGCGGACGCTCACGCCTCGAACGCCTCAGAATAAACGGTCACGGAGGGCCAGATGCTGCGTATTCCTACGTGGGTTGGACTCAGTTTCTTGATGCTCACCGCCACATTACTCTTCAATGGCTGCGCGCTGGCTCCGA
>JBLHLE010000932.1:0-3779 GCA_047620805.1 Pirellulaceae bacterium | reverse complement strand
CTTGTTGCACATCTCTATATTTGCGCGACATCTGCTGAACCAATTCCGCGATCGCGCGGCGGCAGGCGATGGGGGCCAAAACTTCGGCCTCGTTACCGAGCGCTAGGACTCGAGGAATGATCTCGAGGTCGTGTGCGGCGTTCAGTGTGATGATGATGCTGCCGTCCTTTTGAACTTTCATCTCTTGTTGCGGGTGCCATGGATCTTCGAGAACCCAGGGAGCGGCCTTTTGGCTTACGCGAATTCGGTAGTTCTTGGACTTACTGGCTGCGAAAATGCCCGCGCTCTGGCCGAGATGCTCTTCGAGATTAAAATCTTCTGGCTTTTTGAACCACTTGTCGAGCGCGACAGCTTTGACGAAGCGGTCGAGTTTCCAATGGCGGATGCGGTTGTCTTCACCTGCCGCGATGTTCTGGTCGGCCGCGATAATGTACAGACTCGATTGATAGAAGACGACGGCATACGGCTCAATCATGCGTCGGCTCTTGTCTTTGCCGGGTGGCTGATATTCAATTGCGACTACTCGGTGCTCCATGATCGAACGGTGGATGGTCTTCAGCATCCCGTGATGTCGATCGTAAGTCTTGCTGGGCATGCCGCGAACAAACAACGTCTGGCGGTATTTTTCGTAGTGCGACCAAACTGACTCGGGAAGTTCTTCCTTGATTTTGCTCCAGAACGACTCAATTCCTTGCCAAAATTGAGTTCCGGCTAGTGGGTACAAGAGGTCGCGGCTGAGCGAGAGCGCGATGAGTTCCGAGGCTGTGGCGGGAATCTTGACGGTCTTGCGAGCCATTGGACCGAGCTTCCAGACTCGGCCGCGTTGAGTGGCGTGGGAGTCGACATCGATTCCCGCAGATTGCAACGCCTCTAAATCGCGTCGGAGCGTTCTAGTGTGCAGCGACGTTAGTCCCAACTCTTCGATCAGATCGTCGCGAATCTCCTCCAGTGAGCGACCAAACCGCGACCGCTCCAGAATCTCCAGTACTTTGTGTTGTCGAACGAGTTGTTCATTGCGAGCCATGCTTCCACCCTAACCTTTGCCTGCGACCAGCGAATCAGTCTCAGCTGGCCACCACGCCAAGCCGTCGATAATCCCCGTCGCTCGCGACCACGAACCGTCAATGTAGTGCGGGGTTCCAACCCCGTAAACCGTGCTGGTTAATGGAACGAGTGTAGCTGGGGGGCTTGACACGTTTGGTCCAAGTTTTTCGACTGAAGTGCGATTAATTCTTAGCAGCTAGATCGTGGCATCCGCCTGCCGATTTGCCACCGGCACTGCAGCGCAGATACCCCGCTGGCCTAAGCGGTTGGCAAAGCGGTAAAATGCTGCCCAGAGCCGAATGCCCAGAGCCGAATGGCTGGAACCGGATAATAGTCGATTCTGAAACACGCGGAAACGACGGGATCGAAACTGGCTCAACGGGCGAAAATGCGCTGAATTTTACGGGACTGAATTTTACGGGACTGAATTTTACGGGACTGAATTTTACGGGACTGAATTTTACGGGACTGAATTTTACGGGACTGAATTTTACGGGACTGAATTTTACGGGACTGAGAATCGAGCCGAGCAGATTCGATAAGAATAGCACTATGAATATTAGAACTAACAAACGGGCCGTCATCTTACTTAGCGGCGGATTGGATTCTACCACTGTATTGGCAATGGCCAAGCAGCAAGGTTTTGAACTTTGTTGCATCAGTTTTCGATACGGACAACGTCACGCACACGAGATCGAAGCCAGCACGCAAGTCGCTTTGAAGATGGGCGTTTTCAAGCACATCATTGTCGACATCGATCTGCGGCAATTTGGTGGTTCCGCGCTGACCAGCGATATCGAAGTACCAAAGAGTGAATCCGTCGACGATATCGGTAGTGAAATACCGGTTACTTACGTACCTGCGAGGAATACAATTTTCCTCTCTTTCGCGATGGCCTACGCAGAAGTACTTGACTCGCGCGATATATTTATAGGAGTGAACGCTTTGGACTACAGTGGTTATCCAGACTGTCGGCCCGAGTACATTGCGGCGTTTCAACAGATGGCCAATTTGGCCACGAAATCTGGCGTGGAAGGTGATTCCCCTGTCAACATTCACGCGCCACTGATCAACTTGACGAAGGCGGAGATCATTCGCTGCGGCCTGGAGCTGGGAGTGGACTACGGATTGACCACAAGCTGCTACGACCCCAACGAATCCGACCAGGCCTGCGGAAACTGTGACGCCTGCCTGTTGCGGAAGAAAGGGTTTGCCGAAAACGGAATCAACGACCCTAGTCCGTATCAGCGGTAGCTTGTTTTAACTAATGATCGGACCTACAGTAACGCGTGATGATTTGGCCAGTAAACAACTAGACGGAATTTCTGTCGCAGACATTCGCTCCCGCCGAATCAGGAGAACGCCATGGGTTGGCGGAAGGCGTGGAATTGGTGTAGCGGGTACATCTCGAATGGTCTGTCGGCGATGGGCGGAGGTGATTGGCCTTCGTTACCACAGTCAATCGGCAGACGTGGAGAACGGTTGGCGATTCGGCATCTCAAGTCGCTCGGTTATACGATAATAGCCTGGAGCGATCGCGGCCGGCTGGGCGAAATTGATATCGTCGCCGTCGACGGCTCCACCGTTGTTTTCGTCGAAGTGAAAACTCGGCGGAACGCGGCAAAGGGGAATCCAGCCGACGCCGTGGATAACAAAAAAGAACAGCAACTCACTCGAGTCGGCTATGCATTCCTGCACTCGCACAATTTGCTCGAGTGCGCCGCTCGCTTCGATGTAATCGCGATTATCTGGCCGGCCGGAAAGTTGCCGCAACTTCGGCACTACAAAAACGCATTCGATGCGGTTGGCAAAGGATATGTATTCTATTGAGCGGTGTACTCTCATGAGCTGACTACCGTGTGGTTAGCGCTGTGTTGTGAGGGCGGTCAGGCTGTCGCCAAAAACAGGAAAGAACCATTTCCATTGCCATTGTTGCGGGAGCGAAGAGTCCGCGGCGAATTCGAGATGCAGAATTCGGCGGTGCGCGGTGCAGCCGACTGTCGATTCGGGGCTGCAGTGTGAAACTAAGGGGTGAATCGCCAAGACATCTCCGACGTCTGCCAGAATGGTCTCCGGCGATAGCGTCGTTTCCTGGGTCGACTCCTTGCCACTATGGTGGGAGCCGGGAACAACCTTGAGCGGGCCATTGTCGAGTGTTACATCGTCTAAGTGAATTCGCAGAGTCAACATGTTCTTTAGCAAGTCGTGCGAAGCTTCGACATGTGGGACGCCAGCCTTAGTCGTCGGTTTACAGAAGGGCGAGCCGTTTTCAAAGTCCCGATGTTGTTGCACTGCAATCGTCATGTCCTTATGCCACGGCAACGCCCAAGAGCGAGATGGTGGTTTATCAAAGTAGAGACCGCGAACCAATCCACAGCCATTTCCCAAAGTGTCCGCTAGCAGCTGGAGTATTTTTTCTGTACGCCAGATAGTGAGCGATTGGGGGAACCAATCGAGGACATTGCGGGCGGCGAAGTTTGCCCCGCGCGAATTCTGTATTGTTGCGCTATTTCCACTCTGCGATTCGCAGGCCACGAGGAATTGCGTTTTGGCATCGTCGATCACGTCGCGATCGATGGCATTCTTTACGATAACGTACCCATCGCGTCTTAGCTGGCTGTTCACGGTCCGCCCCCCTGCCCTTCTTCCCATTCTTCGAGCGTCTTGGGCCAATCGTCCTTGAGCAATCGAGACAGCGAGCGGTCGGCGAGCAGTTTTCCGCCGGTTTGGCAAGT
>JBLHLE010000931.1:0-3780 GCA_047620805.1 Pirellulaceae bacterium | reverse complement strand
CTTTCGACAAAATGGATACCATTCGGCCCGCGTCGGCAAGATCTTCCATCAAGCTGTGCCACTCGACATCGGTACCAGCAGATGGTTTGCCCGAAAGAAAAAGGAAGAGAATCCCTGCAGCAAACCCCTTGCTCTCAATGCTGCAGAACTTCGGACTTGAAATCGATCGCTTCGGCACGAGCACCGACACCCGCGTACACAAACTTCAAAATGTTCGGGGAATTTCTCTACATTTCGGTATCGCGATAGGTTTATAATGAAGTGCACTTAAGGGCATTTGAGTGAGCGCGGCCGACGGCGGAACAGTGGTTGATGCCAACTTTGGACGGGAGTGATTGTCACGAACAATTACTCGACATTTTCAAAAGGCAGGGTACCACTTTATGGCAGGGTAGCACTTATGGCAGGACTCAGATTATGGCAGGACTCAGATTATGGCAGGACTCAGATTATGGCAGGACTCAGATTATGGCAGGACTCAGACGCCGCCACACTTTTTACCGACGGTTCAAGCAACTCCGACTTGAATCCCTCGAAGACGCTTAAGAATGCCGAACATGGCGTTTTCATTGACGATGCCACTTTCAACTTGATCGGCGGTATCGGCGACAGTCCGCTGCTGGGAAACGCGATTTCTTCCACGCTATCGGGAATTCGCATCGAAGGGCAGCTCGCGACGCAAAACCAAATCTTCCACAACTTCATCGGTACGGATGCAGCGGGCAATCTCAGCAACCCAGTAAGCCTTCTGGGGTCGGAAAACACGGTGTCCACATTATCGACTCTGCCGACAACGAAATTGGTGCTGACTCCAGCCAGGATAATTTAGAAAGAGGAAACGTGATCGCGGGTAGTGGCAAATCTGGAATCCTCATCGAGGGCGACACCGCCATCAAGAACACGATCGCAGAAAACTCGATATTCGCGAATACCAAAATCGGGATCGATCTCGGCAGCGACGGAATAACTCCCAACGACCCCGCAGACGTGGACATCGGCGGAAACCGCCTACAGAATTTTCCCATTCTGTCATTCATAGAAGACGTCAACCAAGATTCGAGTCTATTGGGTGTCACGCTCAGCGCTGAACCAAGTCAACAATACCGCATCGAGTTTTTCGCAACGGACTTCTCTGACGCGCAAAATTTGGCGGGTGTAATTCAGGGGAAGCGTTTTATCGGACACGCCTTGCTAACCACAAACGCTCAAGGATACGTCCAAGGTACGACCGAGCTCTTCGAGGCCATCACTGCCAACGAAGCGATCACGGCGACCGCCACCAATTCCCAGGGCGACACTTCCGAGTTTGGTCCCTTCGCAAAAGACATCTCGGATCCACTAGACATCCGAACACCCGTGATTCTCGTACCGGGAATATTCGGCTCCTTTCCCACTTCGGCCAACTATGAAGAATTCCTGGTCAAGCTTGGCATCGAACCGAACAAGTTGTTAGTTGACCCATTAGCCAATTTCTACGACGACATCGTCAATTCGCTAGTGGAGTCGGGCTACACAATCAACGAAGACCTCTTCCTTGCTCCCTACGACTGGCGGTTGCCACTGGCACCAGGCGAGGGAAATGATGCCGTCGACGGCAGAGTAACGATGACCGCGGCAGCTATTACCGACAGCAATATTCAATACGGAATGGATTACCTGGGCCACTGGTTGAAACTGGCAGCGGAGACCTGGTATACGAATCACACCGAACCGTTGACGAACGTCAAAGTAATCGCTCACAGCATGGGCGGACTCCTGGCGCGTTCGTATATTCAAAGCGACGCATACGGCGGGACCTTTTCCTCGGCCACCGCTGGACGCGATCTCGCACTGCCAATGATCAGCGACCTAATGACATTGGGAGCGCCCTACGAAGGCGCCGCCCTCGCGTGGAATGTCTGGCACAACAACTTCAATATCGACATGTCGTATCGACTGGTGCTCTCAAAAGTCGTCGATCACGCCTGGATTAAATTGAATAAGAATGCGACGATTCAGACGCCGGACGGGCCGATTACAAAAGCGTCGTTCACCGGCACGGAAGAGGAACGAGAACGGAGTTTCCTGCGGCGCTATGCTCGCGGTGTTAAGGACCTCTTGCCAACGTATGACTTCCTTGTCGACGCAGTCGAGCCGATCGTTATCACCCACGATCTCGACAATCGCTTGGTTCGCGACCTAAACTTCCAGAACGAAAATCGGTTTGCAAATCGAGTTGCGCGAACGATGATTATGTATGGAACTAGTGCTAACACGCCAATCCAGATGCAACCCGTCGTCGGCAATCCGTTCAGCCTCAGTCCGTTCGACGAACTACATCCCTTTCACAGACTACTTTGCCAACGCGCCGGCAGATGGTGAACTTTGGTTCCGTCCTCGCAACGTCGAGCCCGGTGGCGACGGAACCGTCCCGAGAGCTTCTCTGGAAAGCAATTTCA
Organism: Pirellulaceae bacterium; assembly: GCA_047620805.1. GTDB lineage: Bacteria > Planctomycetota > Planctomycetia > Pirellulales > Pirellulaceae > JBLHLE01. The sequence goes on along the minus strand of JBLHLE010000931.1, from coordinate 1,342 downwards.
TCGGCAACATCCACATCGAGTTGTTCCCGTTCTGCGCGGATGGCGACAGCTGCGGCCGCCCCAGCGATGAAATCATCTCGGGTAAAATCGGCCACACGGATTTGCCTGGAAACGCAGTCGCACAAGAATTTATCATCCATCAGCTCGGCCACCCAATCGATTTCAGCAAGATATCGACAGGCAGTGCGATTGGCGCATTTGCGGGTGTCCTAACCGCACTCAAATCGTACCTACAAAGTTATTTTCTCGACCCCGTCGACGGCTATCTGATCGACGCTCAGGGACGTCGACTCGGTTACACCGCCGCCACGGGCCCCCTTACGGAAATCCCCGGCAGCATCTGGTTCGGCCAGAACAATGGGATCGGTTGGATCACTGAGCCCGTCGATGGACCGATGCAAATGATACTGAAAGGGCTGGGGGAAGAATTCGTCGTCAAGACAGCAATCGAACTCGGCGACGCACGGGAAGGAACCGAGGCCAGCGGTACGCTCGGCCCCGGCGTCACCCTGACTCTTGGCGTCGCCCTGCCAGTCCCCTCGTCCGTTTGGCACAATAGCGATAACCCGCTAGATGTAGACGGCAGCGGCGAAATCCAGGCGATCGATGCCCTGATCTTGATCAACCGGATCAATGCACTGGGTACTCCTACGCCACTGCCCGACGGTCAGGAAATACCTCCGCCGTTCTACGACGTCAACGCCAATGGCATCGTCGACCCCAACGATGTCCTACGAGTAATCAACTTCATCAATCGGCAATCGAGACTTGCTGGCGAAGCGATCGAGCCTACACTGATTCGGCTAGATACCCCCACAAGAAATCAAAACCGAGAGTACTCGCTAGACGACAAGCTTGAATTAGACCCGCTGTTTGTCGACGAAGCATTGCTTCTGTTCGAGTGGTAATCTGTTATTCAGAAAGAATCTGAAATGCCGTTTTTGCGAATTGGAGTCTTCGGTTTTTTAACTGCCGTATTCAGTTTCTTTTCCTGGGGACTCTGGCATCAGAATGTCGTCACCGCATTGCGAGTCAACACGGAGTTTGTAGAAGGAACATGCGTCGTAGTAACGACAGGTGTCGACCTACATGAAACGGGGTCCGACGAGGGAGTTCGATCCGTTCGTGGGAAACGCGTTCTTGGCTATACGTGTTACGCCGTGATTCAGTACACCGTCGACGGACAGCCACTCGAAACAGCCACATTCGATGGTAGCGATGGCTACTACAATCTTCGCACCGAGGCGGAAGACGCGATCGCTCCATTCAAAACGGGACAGTCGTATCCTTGCTGGTACGACCCGGAAGATCCAGATCGAGTGGTGATTTTGCGCCGCGAATC
>JBLHLE010000930.1:0-3793 GCA_047620805.1 Pirellulaceae bacterium | reverse complement strand
AGGCGAGATCGTCTTTAGATTGTTGCAGCTTAATCAGCGATTCGATAACTGATTCGCGGGCTGGGAGTCGCATCAACGGCCGAACAACTTCGACCGAATCACCTTCGTCGAGGTAGAGGTCGACAATGCGAATGTAGCCAACGAGGCTACGGTCCTTCTTGTCGATTACAGTGGCGACATTTATGTGTTGCCGTCGCGCGAGTCGGAGGATATCCGATTTTGGCGAACCCTGGCGGACTTGAGGATAGCGGGCCGCTGGTTTACAGAACTTGGCAACCGACTCGGTTGCCACAGCAAACAAACTTTGGGCGAGCTGTCTCTGTGCGGGTTGAAGAATGCCAACCTCGTGTCCCTCTTCGAGAATCTGTTGCAATTCAGCGCGCGCGAGGGCGAGTTGCAATCGCAATGGAGCTTGGCCAACCAATCGTTCCAGAAACCAGCCCACTCCCCATAGCATTGCCGAAACGGGAGAAAAAAGAACGGTAAAGAAAATAAACAACGGTCCGCCACGGCGAAGCAACAAGTTGGGCGCCGAGTAAAACAGATTCTTAGGTAACAGTTCGCCGTAAATGAACACGATAGGCGCCAGGGCGATCGGAACGAACATTTCAGCGAAGTAGGATTCAGGGCCCACGATGAGATGCGTCCCCATCACTATCGACAGCGAGGTGAGATAGTTCGCCAAGTTATTTCCGATAAGTGTCGTTGCGACGAACAGTGTCGGGTTATTGGTCAACCACAACAGACTGCGGGCGATCCAGTCGCCGCCCAGTCCGTCCAATACCAAACGCACTCGGGTGACTCGATAGAATCCCGTTTCCGCGCCGCTGAAAAATGCGCTGAGCGCGACGCCGGCAACGAAGAGCGCGCAAACGTAAATCATGCGTGCTCTCCTTGATCATGGCGTTCAGAGATTTCGACAAGCATCTGACCGCGTTCGGGTGCTTCAAGTACGCGCAGATGAAACGGGCCCCAATCGCACTCATCACCGGCGTTCGCCAAACGCTGCAACGTCTCTTGAATAACACCAGCAATTGTGACGCTCTTGCGGGCGGGCAACTCGATTTCCAACGATCTCGATAACTGCCGAATGCTCGTCATACCAGTGACATGCCAGACGCCTTGTCTAACCGGGTTGATCGCTCGGCGGTCCAACAGGCGTCCGCTGCGGCTGGGATTGTAGTTGAAGACAGTGTCCAAAACGTCTTCGACTGTCAAGATGCCAATCGTTTCACCAAACTCATTGACAATCGCGGCGACTTGCCTCTCCTTTTTCGTCATTTCCTGCAAGGCCGCAGCCACGGTACTACACCACGGCACGACCACCACTGTTTCTGCGTAATGCTCCAGTCGGTCCGCCGGAATCTCCGACATTTCCTTGAGGTGTAACGCCGCGGCAACTTCTTCGCTGTCCGGTTCAGTAATGAGTAAATAGCCACTCGGTGTCATTTTTCCTTCCAAATCGGCTAGCGCTACCGGTGGGCGAAAGGAAGTATATTGCGTTCGCGGGCGCATCCATTCATCGACGCGTATATCAGATAGCAAGACGATGTTTCGCAGCACGGCTCGCTCTTGCTCGATGAGTGATTCATTGGTTGTCGATATATCGATCGCGCGGTCCAGATCCGCAACTTCCAAATACTTCTCCTGCTCAAACCCGGGCCAAATCAGTCGCCGCGACAACAAATTCACTAATCGCAGCACAGGCATTACCGGGTCGAGCGTGCGGACTGCGACAGCCAGCGGGTATGCGATCATTCCGGACAGTCGACGAGCTCCAAGCACCGCAAGACTCTTCGGCAACATCTCGCTCAGAAAAATGAGTGACAGCAGCGACACGACTGCAAATGTAACAGCGACGGTCGAACCACCGTTTTCATGTCGCTCGAGGCGAAGCCCGGCGGCAGATGCCGTCGCAAAGTATGCGATATTGATTAGCAGATTCCAGAACAGAACTGCCGAAAGTAATCGTTCGGGATCGTCCAATAAGTTGGCGGCAGCCCGTTGAGAAGGCGTGCCTGCCACTAGCGCTCGACGATCCGCTCGACGCAAGTAAAACAAGGCAGCTTCACTTGCTGAGAAAAACGCAGAGCATCCCATCAAGATGATCATCGCGATCAACCAGGGCACAACGTCCGGTAGCGCTGACACTTATTCATCCTCTACGGTTTTTGTCCGCCCAATGGCGATGTCAAATTTGTCGATTGCGGGCAGCAACATCGCCAGCGTCGTGAAACCGTAGATCATCACTGTCACCAAGACAACGTAAAACTCCTGCTTTAAGATGAAGCTCGTGATGGCGTAGAACGTCGCAAAAGGTAGCAGCAAAGAGGCCAACAGAATCGCGTGAGACGGATTCCGATAGCCCAAAGCAATGTAAAGCCCAACGCCACCGCCTAAGATAAAGGCCAGAAACGGTGCCAGCTGGCCTTGAAATGATCCGCTAAATGATACGAGCAACGCGATACAGGTGACAACTCCCAGAAACAGGAAGAAGACCGTACCCAAGCTAACGCCAATTGCATTCCTCGAGTTCGCGTAACTCATTCCGCAGTGAATGCCCAGCATCGCCACGAAGAAATTCATGACCGCCAAGCCCACCACCATAAACAGGAGATTCTCTCCAGTTAAACGGCCTATGAACCAAAGGTAACAGCACATCGCGATCGGCAGGACGACCATTTCTTTGGTAACCCACATCACCCCGCCGATCTTGCCAAAGACAAACTCTTTCGGGGAAATGTCCGTTACGAGCAACAGGTCCAACGCTTGTCCGTCGCGTTCATTCGTGATGGAAGTTACCGCCAATGCGTTCACCATCACCAAACTCAACAACAAAAATGGCGCGAGTGGTTTCGCTGTCGCGGGGACGATCGCGCGTACACCAGACATGCGTTCCGCCACCACATCCGTATTTTGAACTGTCCAATTCAAAGCAGCTAGAGCCGACAGGCTAAACAGAATGTAACCCAACTTGATGACCAGCAGCTTCCGACCGTAGGCCCGCGTACACGTCTCGCGCCACAGCACCGGATTATCCCAAACTCTGCGACTCGGTACGTCGACCAAACCAGCTCGTAACTTGGCATCGACGTGGCCTTCCCGTGCTATCTCCGCCATCTCTTCGTGTTGACCAGCGTCGGTATCCGATTTGTCGCTCCAGATACTACCTTCTTCCGTCTGCTGCCCGGGGCGAATGCCCTGAGGAGGGTTCCAAACTCGCACTCGCCAAATGCCGATCAGATTGACTAGCGCAATCAAACACGCGCTGAAAGCGACGAAGCCAATCGTCTCCGCAGTGAAGGTCGCTGCGGTCACTTTTGGCTGAACGGTCGACAAAACGGCTCGCAACGGACTGACCATCGGTGCGAGCTCCGACATTTTCAGAGAACCATAGTCCGGAAGGACTCCGGCGTTCAGTAACTCGCCAGCCGCCAACCAAAGGACGAGCGCGAGTGCCGTGAGTGACAAAGTCTGAAAGGTTTTTTCTCGCCATAATGCGACCAGCGTACCGATACTACCAGCCGCTACCGCGGCGGATAGCGTCACAATAAACGTCGAGAAGACTTGCGGAAACGAAACTCCGCCAAATAGCGTGATGAGCAAGAATACCGGAAATGCGGCGGCAATCATCACCACGACATTCAGCAGACTCGCGACCAATTTCCCCACAACCAACTCAAAATTGCTCATGCGAGTCAAAAGCAACAGGATCATCGTTCGCTTGTCTTTTTCCTGAGCCACGGCGCTAGCGGCAACCAGCGCCGACATGAAAAAAAACAATGTTAGCTGT
>JBLHLE010000929.1:0-3793 GCA_047620805.1 Pirellulaceae bacterium | reverse complement strand
GAATTACCTCCGCCACCTCCGCCACCTCCGCCTGCACCACATGTCTCGATTGAATCGACGGACCAGAAATTTGAACCACCGAACTGATCTGAAACGAACCGCCAACGCAGCGCGACGGATTGGCCGATTGCCGCCGCGGGTAGGTTCACGGCCGTGATCACATCATCTCCAATATCGCTCCAAACACTACGGCCGATGATGACGCTGCCAGTTGCATCGTTGCCAACGACCGTGTTGTAACCACCTTGTAGGAAAGTTCCACCGGCCGTAATTACGTCCTGCCACCCACCGCCGGCAATTGAAATCTCAAGCACGCCGCCATCGAATGCGGAGTTGGCATCGAAGCCTTCTTCCAAGTCGTAATCATGTGCAAAGCGAATCTGCGAGTTTGTATTGTCGACCGTAAACGCCGGCGCAGTTAGCGCCGAATCGGAAACCTGGTCGGCGAACGCGTTCAAAAACGCGGAATTCGGTGGAGAATCCGGCCTGGCAGTTGAAATGGCCCACGCCAAATCTCCGGTCGACGTCCAGCCAACCGGCAACGTGGAGCCCGCGTCAAAATGCTGGAACGAATTGCACACAAACTCCGGGGCAGGAATGATGACCACGGCGTAGTCTTCCACCTCGCCATTACCAGCGAGTCCGGTAGCCGTGAGTCCACCAGCTGAACTTATTCTGAATCGGGCGAACGTCCGCCCACCTACTGCCGACAAAGGCACCGCGATTGGTACCGTCTCCGTACCGCCACTCAAACTCGCGGAAAAGATTTCGTTGGCATTATTGCCAAACGAGCCATCCTGATCAAAGTCGATGAAGTAATTCAACTGACCACCACCGACCGACGACGTGACCTGCACATTCGCAGTCGAATTGGCGATCAATAATTCGGGAAAGGTGACTCCGTCATCGTTATCCGAAATAGCGAGACTACTAGGCGAGGCATCCGCTTCGACAGTCGCCGTGCTACCCAAAGTGGGTCCGCCAACGGTATGACGCGGACCATTGTTCTCCAGCAATGTTGCGTAAGGCGCGTCGGGAGCGTCGCCAAAATCTAGCGTCGGGGGTGTGTTAAGAATTTGAATGCGATAGTCTTCGACTTCGCCATCGACCGCCGCCCCTTGCTCCGAAAGTCCGCCCGCCGTGCTCAACCGGAATCTTGCATAAGTGGTGCCCAGCACGGCACCCGCCGGGACGGCAACAACTAGCGTTTCGGTGCCGCCGGTCAATGTGGCTGCCAGAATCTCGTTGGCATTATTTCCAAATGAGCCGTCGGCGTCCCAATCAATAAAGTAATTTAGTAAACCACCTCCGGTCGAAGAAGTAATTTCGATGTTGGCGTTAGAACCCGTCACCAATGGATCGACAAACGCGACTCCGTCTTCATCGACGCCGTCGCCAGCAGCGTTCGCATTGGGCTGACCATTACTTTCGGCATCGCGACTCAAACCAAGCACCGGGCCAGTTGCGATATGAGTCGCTCCGTTGGGTGCCAACGTCGCGTAGCTGAAATTCTGGCCGTCGTCGGGTGCGTCACCAAAGTCGTTGGTCGCCGGTGATGGCGTGACCGTCAAATCAAAGTTAGAAATATCGAAGAAGATATTTCCGACCGCTTCCAATTTCACACGGACTTCAGCCGAGGGTGGAGTATTGGGCACCGTAATCGCTTCACTGCCGTCGTTGGCAGTGTTGCCTGCTAGGACGAAGGGAAACGTCAGGCCGCCATCCGTCGAAAATAGGATATTAACTTCCGTGACGTCGATCGGGGCCAAGTTGGTCGAGGCAACATTCCACGTAATCGTTTGCGTCGTGCCACTAGCCCATGTAAAACCTGCGTTGGGACTACTGATCTCAAACGGGTCCCCGGTGTCGATAACGGAGATCCGCACGTCGTCCGATTCCACTCCACCACCAGCAACGCGATTGTCGCGAGCTGTTACGCGAAAATCCACAAACCTCGCCAATTCCGGCAAACGCTCGGATGTATCTGGCGTGTTACTTAGGATCGTAGAAAGCCGAGGAAAGGTTCGAGTTGCATCCGTCGTGGGCGCGAACGACCGAAACAAAGGTCCGACACCGTCGTCACCCGCGGTTAACGCCTTGAACGGACCGGTGTCGATCTGCTCCCATGAATAAGTAACTGCGTCGCCGTCAACATCGCTACCTGTTGCCGTTAATTTAAACGGCGTTCCGGCGGGAATCGAGTAATCGCCACCGCCGCTTACCGTCGGAATAGTGTTCCCTGTCGATGTCGATGTCGATCCAGCTCCGCTATTACTGATAATGTGAGCGTCGATCTGTTCAAAGCTGACAGAGTGGAAAAATGGATCGGAAAACTGTTGAATGTCGTCGCTCCCGCAGACACCCGCGTAACTCATGATCGTCGAGCCCGATCCGGGTTCGACTGACGTCGACAGATTTCCTTCGCCTGAACACGCGTCTCCAACGCCATTAAACGTGTGTTCGGCGCCAAATTGATGACCGAGTTCGTGGGCCACAATTTCGACGACGAAAGGGTCGCCGATTGGGTTCTGCAGGACCGAAGCTCCCTGAGCTTTTTCGCCCGTGACACCGACCACACCTACGGCAGCCAGGCCGCCGTCATTAAAACCATTGCCGACGCCGAATACGTGGCCAACGTCGTAATTCTCATCACCAATGGAGCCGTCCAGCAAAATTTGGTTCTCGCTCAACATGGCGTTGAGATCGCCGTTGTTAAACGGGTCTTGAAATGCATTCGTAAAAATGAGACTCAAGTTGTTGGCGACCAGTTGAAACCGAACAGCTAGTTCGCGTTCGTAAATCCCGTTCAGCTGATTAACGACCGTCACAATCTCTGCCTGAGCGTTCGCAGCCGATCCAAAAACACCCGTATATTCACCAGTCGCAGCTACCGCCAAATCGAACGTGCGTAGATTGTCGCCAACGCTTTCGATGCCGTTTTCCAAACCGCCTTTCGCAATTCCCTCGCCAGCCTGTGTGCCAATCGTGTCAATCACACCGCTATTGTAGGAGAGCCCTTCAGTGCGATCGTTGCGATAGTACGCGGCGTATGCAGATGTATCTAAATGAAAGTAAGGAGCGACATACCAAGCACTGTTGGCCGTTAATACCTGGGCGTGAAATCCGTTTTGCGTAACGTCAAAACGAATTGTTTGCGATGGGTCGTCCAATGCCTGGCCGACATACGTCCGGACCTGGGGAAGCTGCACGGCTAGGCCCGGAGCCATGACCGCGGTCTCCACCACTGCGAAGTCGGTGAAGCCGCCAGCGGGATTTGGAATCGTCACTTCCAACGGATCCCCAGCCGCAACGGTGAATTCTCGGGGCGCAGTAACCAGCTGCTGACGGAGCGCTAATTCCTGAAGTTCGAACGCCTCGAATTGCTCGATTCCCAAATGGGATTCGATACCCGGCGACACCTCTGGAAGCTGATCCAACGAAGCCCAATGGTTGGCGATATCGCCAGCCAAAAGAACTCGATCCTCAAGCCGCTCTAGCGCCTCGCTCAATCGACGAATGCGCTTCTCTGGATTCCGTTTTTTGTTACTAACTTGACCACACTTATTCGAACGATGCTTTCTCTGCATGCCCCCGCCTCTCCTCGTGAGCAACCATGAAATACTGATCGCGCCGCTGTCAGGCGCAATTACCAGTTATTATGTAGCGGTTATACCCCCATACAGAGGCTATCACAAGCATTTTGGACATTCTGTTAACCGTTCGAAATGGTTTCGCGACAGAATGTTAAGAAAATTGGAGAGTGGGATTAGAAGTATTAGCGTAACGCCGTGGA
>JBLHLE010000928.1:0-3798 GCA_047620805.1 Pirellulaceae bacterium | reverse complement strand
CCTCAGTAGCCGTCCCCGCATGAAGGATGCGTTCGTCCGATTCGCGAGATAGCTGTAGAAAGACTTCTGATTCTTCTTTTAGCATTGTACCGCCCTTGAGGACATGATGAATGATTACACATTTCCGCGCGGCGGTTAACCGCCATTTTAATTAATAGAATACTTTTGGCCGCGATGTCTTGCTGATCCACGAAAAACCTAGGAGGAATCTGTGGACTTTGAATTTGGAAGCGACAGTGAGACTTTCATGGATCCAAGTGATTGCACCAGTCAAATCGGTCATGATGCTATTGGTGGAAAGTATGCCCGTCTCAGTGCCAGAATAATTCGCCAGAATAACTCGCCAGAAAACGAAGAACGGTCACCAGCAGGATAGAAACGGCCAATTCTGCGCAGCCCAGGTCGCAAGCAGATTTTGCGGCAACCTGGTGAGACTAGTAAAGCAGGCCATTTGATATGACTATTTTGACTTTGGAAATCGCGGCGAGACTGTGTCGAGTTGACTATAGTTTCTGACTGGATGCAGTATATTCAACCGTCTCATTTCGCCTTCTGGACTAGAACTCACCTGCGAGCTCGTTCATCTGAAAAAGGACCGGCCGAACGAAGCGAAGAAATGACATATTGCGAACGTAAAGTTCTCCGTAACGTCAATCTCGGTCGTTCTCGGAGTGCTTTACGCATCGACAGAGTCCAAGGGGAGAACGAAGCATGCGGTGCGGTGCGGTGTGGTGCGGTGTGGTGTGGTGCGGTACCGATCAGTTCCACAGCGACGTGACGCGGGCTGGAGGAATTCGGCACGTGAACTCGTAAGGCGAGTCCGACGCTGGTGAGACACAGGATCAGGCTCACATTCAGCAGCGCGTCGAACATTAAGGCGGGCGTCAACACGACAAACGCCAATCCGGACTCCGCGGGAACGGTCATAGGGAGTACATCGAGCGTGGTAAGGCTCGCACGCCTCTTGAAGCTCCGCTTGGGTTGGGTCGTCGCGCCCCGGTCGTTATGAATGCAATCATTGAGACGCGTCAAAGAATCGTACAGAAGCTCTCGCAGCGATATGTCAGAACGTCTGTTTCGCAACTGCGGGCTATCCACTAAATTGGACCTAGCAAAGCAATCCCTTTTCCTAAAAGACGTTAAGACGAAAATCGGTAGTGCTAACCTTCCGCCTCAAATACCTGTTCTGTCTCGTGCTGATCGTCGGTGTGGCGCTGATGTGGGGAGTGTGGTATTCGTCATTGGATGATCCCACCGCTAGTCGGCTGCTTGCGGCGAAAGAAAAGTCGGAAGCGATACCCAAGCACTTGGACATGTTTGATGCGAGTGGGATACTCGGACTTGAAAAGTGGGAACAATTTGTTTCGACTGGCGGGACTGCAACCGAGACAAGTCAATCTAGCACGCTCTTGAATCGCGTCGATACGGATTGGAACAAATCGGTTTTCTTCGAGGTCTCTTCATACGAAAAAGACCAAACCAATTGCTCCGTTTCTTGGCAAGCTGATTGGCCAGCCATCGAAGCGAAAGCCGCGGATGAGAACTGGACGTTCTACCGGCAGGTGATCATGACTATTCTTGCAGTGCTGACGATCGGCTGGGTATTTATAAGGAGTAGACGCTGATGACCTTCCGTCTAAAATACGTGTTCTGTCTCGTACTGGTCATCGGCGTGGCATTGATATGGTGAGTGTGTGCTAGGGAACAAAATGACCTGGCCAGTGCCAGGCCTGACCCCTTTTGTTTCTTCTTTTTTCTCCTTCATTATTCCTCCTTGGTTTCACCTACACTGATAAACCGTTTCATAGTTGGGAACGATCCGCTAATTTCTATTTCAAAGCGGGATTCAGATTCGCCAGTGGTTTCAGCTGGAGGATTCCTCAATTTGAGTTGTACTTTTCGATTGTTGAGTGTAATTTCAATTGGAATGTCTCGTTCGGCATGACGAATTAATGTGCCGTAGTCCCAGTACTTCCAGCCTTCTTTTTCGCACTGTTTTTTGGCCGGGAGATCAATTGAGTCCAGTAGATCGTTGCCTTCTACTTCTACAAATTTGGAGTCTTTCCAAACATACAATTTGCGAATCGGTGAGTAGAGATTCCTTCGGTCAATAAAATATACATCCTTTCCGATCGGGACTATTCCTGACGGAAGCTCGAAGTTATCAATAGCCGTTCGGGTAACCTTGTATCCGGTAGTGTAGTACAAATGTACTTTCCATTTCCGCGATTCACGGTGTCGCGACAAATAATTAACACGGTATCGATCCTGTCGTTCAATAATATAGAAGAAGGCTTCATTCTCGTTCGCAATTTGATTCGCTACTAGAATGTTATTGACATTCACCGTCTCGTTGCGAAATACGGTTTGGACGACGATTGTGGCGATCGCAATTGTGCCCAGACAAACCAAAATAATGGTGATGACGGTCAGTCTCTTGGCTGCCTGAGTCATCGTACCAGTTCCAGATAATCGGTTATGTTAGATTGGCGGTGAAGCATTGGGCTAGCTCGCAGTAAAGTACAGTCGTCGTTATACTCGATTGTTCCACCGGAGAATTGTGCCAAATCCTCAAGCATAACATTCCAAACATCGCTGAGAGTCGCCCCGCTGATAACGTATAGGTTTTATCCTCGTGGCCCAAGCCATCGTAGGGGCGAGTGGAGGGTAGACGGTGATTGGCGGAAAATTATTCCGCCACGGGGATAAAGCCAAGTTGAACGAAGTCGCGGAGCGGCGACACACTCATACGCCCGGAGTTGTATTAGTGTTTTTCTGGCGGCCTGCAGCACCAATCGGGGGATGGTTGCAGCGTTGGAATTCACGCCGCTTTTGTTGATCGGTGGATACGCTGCGATGTGGGAATGGCGTATCGGAGATTCGGTATCACCGCGCCAGTCGTACTGCTGGCTAGAACGGATTGCAGCAGCGAACGTGCTGACCGTGATTCTGGCAGTTTCAAATGTCGGGACATTCATCATTTCGAGTCGCTCCATGGCCAAGGTCCGTACAAAAAAGGCTGGGGCGAATGGCATTAACATCTTCGGATCCGTACAAAAGAGACCTGACCCGAATGGCATTAACATCTTCGTAAGTTACTTCGCGGCAAGCTCTTCCTTTAGCTGTCGGCGTGGCTTATTCATACAGCTTGTATTTCTTTGGCCGGCGTTTTCTGACGCGTGGTTCGTAACGGTTTGGGCGGTCGGGCAACACGACTAGATTTCCCAATTCGTCTCCGGGCTGGGGTGCGTCCAACCAACGCATGGCGTCAATAAAGCTGATTCGATTTACGGGAACGTCTTGGCGCTTAGCTGCCTGCATCATCACTTGCCGAATCAAGTTGTAGATCAAGGCGAATACATGGAGTTCCCGCAGAACGCCGTCAACCGTTTTGCATTTGAGTACATCCATTTTCATGGTTGTTTTCACGTGGCCAAAATTGGTTTCTTGTTCCCAACGCCGATGGTAGAGATCGGCGAGGTCCGGCAACGAGTAGGTTTCCATGTCCAGTAGAGTCGTGACCAATGTAATTGTTTTTGTTCGGAAGCCTTTTTGGTGTACCTCATACCGCAGCTCGCGGACGGTGATTTCATCCGGCAATGCCACGAACTGTTCAGGCGACATCCAGCGAGGTTTGCTGTTCGGATTCTTCAACCACACCACGACTTGATCCGCCTGGCCGAGGCTGCGAACCCATCTTGATCGAGGGAGGCCTTTTCGTTTGCTACTCTTTCCCTTGTTTGGCACGGCATGAGCACGCCCCGGCGTAAAATCTACAATCGTTTGTTGGTGAATGCG
>JBLHLE010000927.1:0-3807 GCA_047620805.1 Pirellulaceae bacterium | reverse complement strand
GCCGTCCGTTCCAGAGAAGGGTTGGGGCAGGCGATTTCAGGGGCACTAACGGGAATGCCATCAAGCGGAGCGAAAGTCACTTCGGTCGTCTGCGATTTGAATGGTGAATCTTACCGAGGCGAAGAATACCTCTTTGCTTCCTCCCGTCGAGCGGATCAATTCGTGGACCCGGCGGATATCCGAGCACCTGCAGAGAACTGGGGAGATGTCGGCGCGGCGTCGTTACCGCTGTTCATGGCGTTGGCGAAACATGCGGTTGACAAAGGATACGCTCAAGGTCCACACGCGTTACTCTGCTCGGGTTCGGAAAGTGGACTCCGGGGATGCAGCCTGCTCGAAATCAATTCCCCACCGATCGTGGCTCAAAATTGAAAGTGAATCGCCACGTCGCCGGCGACGTGGAAAGAGATTCGCGAAACCAACTTATCAGCCAGATCCTTGCAAAGTCGGAAATTAACGTTGCAGCGACCGCTCCTTTACCGAAGCGGTCGTTCCAAAGCCTCTTAAAATCCCGTACATTGTTAGAGCATTGTTGCTCCATTTATTACGCGATGTACTCACATCAAGACGGAACGCATTCTATGTCAGGACCAAATTTTCTCGCCGAACTGACGGGCTCCTTTGCACAACCGGCGGCCGAGAATCCAACCGTTGCCATGATCGAAGCCGCCTATCGGCATCACAATCTGAATTGGCGTTATATCAACTTCGAGGTCCCACCCGAAAAACTCGCCAACGCAGTCCTCGGTGCCCGCGCGATGGGCTTCGCCGGGTTCAACTGCTCCCTGCCTCACAAGGTCGAAGTCATTCAGTACCTCGATGGATTGGGAGCATCCGCAGCCATTATGGGCGCCGTCAATTGCGCCGTTCGGCGCGACGGGAAATACATTGGCGAAAACACCGACGGCAAAGGCTTTCTTTCCTCGTTGCAAGAGGTGATCGATCCAGCCGGCAAGTCAATGGTCGTCTTCGGCGCGGGCGGTGCGGCGCGGGCAGTTGGCGTCGAGTCGGCATTGGCTGGAGCGACCAAGATTACGGTCGTCAACCGGAGTCGCAATCGAGGCGAGGAACTTGTCGCACTGCTCAACGAAAAAACTCCCGCGACCGCGGACTTCGTTCACTGGAACGGTGACTACTCCATTGCTGCTGACGTAGACATTGTCGTCAACGCGACGTCCATTGGATTGTTTCCCGATATCGATGCTCGGCTCGCTCTCGACCTCAACTCACTCCGCGATGGACTGGTAGTGGCCGACATCATTCCCAATCCTCTCACGACGAATTTAATGCGCGACGCGCGGGAGCGTGGCTGCAATGTGATTGACGGACTTGGAATGCTCGTCAATCAAGGTGTCATCAGCATCAAGTATTGGACTGGCGTCGATGTCGAACCCTCGGTAATGCGAGATAAGATCGTCGAGATCATTGGACAGGACTAAATAGATTCAAACAGAACATTTGCAGGCCTCAACAGGACCTGTCTAACTGCTATTTTTCATCAAACGAATAACGACCCAATTCAACAGGAACCCAAATGATGAAACGAATGCGATTCTTTGCACTGTTATTAGCTTTAACCCTCGTCGCAGGCTGTGGTCCCAAACCCGCAGACCCGGATCCCAACGGTAGCGCGAACAACGGGGGCGAAAACAACGGTGGCGAAAACAACGGTGGCGAAAACCATGGCGGCAACGCTACAGTCGAGATCAAAGGGACGATTGGAATCTCAGTCCAAAACCTAACAAATCCGTTCTTCAAGCTGATCGCGGACAAAGTGGAAGAGGAGGCTGCCAAGCACGGCTATAAAACACTCAAACGCGATGCACAACAGAAAGTCGACAACCAAAAAACGCAAGTTAAAGAGTTCTTGGTCAAAGATGTTGCCGCGATCATCCTTTGCCCAGCGGACACGAAAGCGATTGGCACCGTGATCAAAGAAGCGAACGAAAAAGGGATTCCCGTCTTTACGATCGACACGGTCTGCGGAGATCCCGATGCAAAAGTTGTCTTTCATGTCGGCACCGACAACTTCCAAGGTGGCGAAGTCGCAGGGCAAGCGATGATCGATGCCCTTGGAGAGGGGGGTGGAAAAGTCGCGATCCTCGAATTCAAGGACGTCGACTCCTGCATCGATCGCGTTAAAGGCTTCACTAAGAAAATTGACGAGCACAACGAATCGGCAACGAACAAAATTATCATCTCGGGCCACTACGAATGTCTGGGCGACGCAGCAGCTGGCCAAAACGCAACCCGCGATGCCCTTAACTCGACTCCCGATCTCGTCGGCGTGTTCGCAATTAACGATCCTGCCGCTCTCGGTGCGTATGCCGCATTGGAGGCTGTTAACAAGGCGGACGCCGTGACCATCGTCGGATTCGATGGACAACCCGAAGGGAAACAAGGCGTGAAGGACGGCGCATTATTCGATACTCCCACGCAATTCCCTGACAAGATGGCAGTGGAATCCGTCGCGGCAATGATGAAGTATTTTGACGGAGAGAAAGTCGAGCCCTCGATGCTCATCCCAACCGCCGCATATCGAAAAGCGACAGCCGATCAGGACCCATCGCTAGAGTAGTCCTTTCTCTTTCGAGACGCTGCGTAAACTTCGCCCGGAGACCATTTCAAACGGCTCCGGGCGATTCGGTAAAACTGCCCGTAATGACAGACAATACCATCGAACCGTTGCTTCGCATGCGTGGAATTGAAAAATCATTCCCCGGAGTAAAAGCGCTGCGCGGTGTGGATCTTCAGCTTGCTGAAGGTGAAGTACTCGCCTTACTAGGTGAGAACGGCGCGGGCAAAAGCACACTGATTAAAGTTCTGGGCGGCGCTCATCTACCCGACGCGGGGACGTTGGAAATTAATGGCCAGAACGCGAACATCTCGAGTCCTACCGACTCACAAAAAGCTGGCATCGCAGTCATTTACCAAGAGTTCAATCTGATTCCAGCGTTGAGTGCTCGCGAGAATATTTTTCTCGGACAGGAAAAAGCAACCGCCGGGTTTGTGCACGCTCGAGATGAACATCGTCGAGCACTCGAATTATTCGATCGCATCGGCGTCAACATCGACCCAGCCATCCCCTGCGAGCGGCTGTCCGTCGCTCAGCAACAAGTGATCGAGATCGCCAAAGCGCTGGCAATGGACGCCCGCATTATTGTCATGGACGAACCGAGCGCGGCGCTGACGGGAAAGGAAGTCGCCAAACTAATGGAGATCGTTCGCGACTTGAAATCACAAGGCATCGGCATCATCTATATTAGTCACCGGCTCGAGGAGATATTCGAAATCGCGGATCGCATCACTGTTCTGCGAGACGGAACGCATGTCGGTGAACGAAACACAAAAGAGGTTTCGCGAGACCAGTTAATCGAGTTAATGGTCGGTCGAAAACTGGAGAACGAGTTTCCCAGCCGCGCACACACACCGGGAGAGGTTCGCTTGGTCGTGGAGAACCTTTCGCGGGGAACGGATGTCGTCGACGTCTCGTTTTCGGTTTACGAGGGAGAGATACTGGCTTTAACAGGGTTGGTCAGAGCCGGTAGAACGGAGACGGTTCGACTCCTATTCGGAGCCGACCAGCGCGACACCGGAACGATCACCTTAGATGGAAAGCAACTCGACATCCACAGCCCGCGGACTGCAATCGCGAATGGAATCTGCCTGCTGACCGAAGACCGCAAATCTCAAGGCTTGGTGTTGGCGCATTCGGTGAGAGAGAACTTCGGCTTGCCCAACATGGGAAGGCTATCAACCTTTGGTTTCGTTCGACAAGGAGCGGAAACATCTGAATTCGCGACCTAC
>JBLHLE010000926.1:0-3808 GCA_047620805.1 Pirellulaceae bacterium | reverse complement strand
GAATCCGTCGAGCCGTGCGGATTGACCGCGAAAGGTTTTACCCGTTAACGCTTCTACTACATCATCTAGCATTAGCGTGCCGTAGACGAACAGTGACCTCAAAGCCATTCGACATACTCCTCGAGTTGTATGTGCAGGGATATCTACTGAGTGATCATCGCGCGCGGGATTTCAAAACGACAGCGTTTCGATCCACCGTAAGCGAACGAGGGCAGCTCCAAATGAAAGTGCTTGACGCTACTTAGCTGCCTGCCTGGGACGGTGAATACGATTACGTCGCGAATCTCTTCGCCGGGGCGGAGCACGGCCGTGGGGGTGTGCCCTTGGATCGACTGAAAGGTCGCTTTCGACATCATCGAATAAATTCGTTCGTCGTTATCGGTTAACTCGGCCTGAAATGTGGCGTTGGAAACTCGGAAGGAATTGCCGAACCAACTTTGATAGGGCAGTTTGTTTGAGCTGACGTTTTCCAACCGGATGTAGACTTGCAGCAGTTCGTCCGATTTCGACTCGATGACTAGACCGCCTTCCGCTTTTGCTCGGAGACTTCCGTAGACAACTTTGGAAACGGTGATTTTGGCGAACGAGTCGGTCATGCCCATCGTCGCGGCATCGGCCCAGCCACCCTCGTTGCTTTGCTGCACGATGATTCGATTGAGTGCGCCAATATTACTGTTGTTGTTGCGACTGCGGAGAACCGCAATGACTACCAATACAATGGCGATCAGGCCGAGGCCAAGAAAGCTATAGCATCCTATCTCGAACCAATTTCCCCTCGAAACTCCGCTGCGATATTTTTCTTTTGGAGATTCCTGGTTGGCCGCGATGGGTGGAGCTTCCGGTGGGTCGGCGGCCCGAACCATGTTGGAAACCGGCGGTGCCGAACTGGTGGCCGGTATGACAAGTGGTATGACAAGTGGTCTGGCAAATGGTCTGGCAATGTGTGGACTTTGGTTGTGCGAACTGTCGACCGGCGGAGCAGCTGTCACAGAAGACGCAGCTGGCACAGAAGACGCAGCTGGCACAGGAGACGCAGCTGGCACAGGAGACGCAGCTGTGGCGAGCGGAGCAGGAGGCGAGGCGGTTGGCGCGGGCACTCCAAACTCGGCATGACATTTAATGCATCGCATCGTCTGACCAATTTGTTCGCGCGCTGCCGTTTGATTTGTCGAGCAATGCGGGCAACCAACTTGAAAGACGGACGCCATAGAAATGGACCTGTTTGTTGATGAAGTTCCTAACGGGTCGATTCTAACATGCGGCCAGCAGCGCAACTACGCTGCTGGGGAAACTACGCTGCTGGGGAAACTACGCTGCTGGGGAAACTACGCTGCTGGGGAAACTGCCTTAGCAACTGCAGCTCCCAGCAAAGCCATGGCGCGCGGAATCTCACGTCTTGTTTAATTTGTTGGTGGCCCAGGTCTTGAGCTGTTCGCGAAAGATTTTCGAGTTGTGCCGAATGTCGACGGGCAGGCTATCGTTGATCAGAACGGTGCCGATAGCGGAGGTCAGCGAATTCGATTTCGCGACTTCCAGCAGCTCGTCAATCAGGCGTTTTTTTTCCGCGGCGTTTTTGGGGCGATGTTCTGCCCACGGTTCTGCGATCAGCACTGGAGTTTCTTTGTCCGGTTCGCCGACGCCGACCAACGCGGAGCGATAAACATGTTCGTGTTCATTGAAGATCGCTTCGCAGGGAACGGTAAACATGTTGCCTTGAGCCGTTCGCACGCGATGGGCTTTGCGGCCACAGAACCAGAAGCGATCGCGACCATCGAGGTAACCGACGTCGCCCATGCGATGCCAGACTGTGCCGTCGGCGTAGATTTTGTGGAGCGGATTGGCGTCGGTTCGCGTCACATATTCCCAAGTGACGACTTCGCCTTGCACCATCAGTTCACCTATCTGGCCGCGCGGGACTTCATTCGTGTCGTCAAGGTTTTCGATCGGGCCGTCGTTGATCTCGATGACTCGCCACTGGATGCCTGGGAATTTCGTTCCCACGCAGACGCCCTTGCCGATTTTGGTTTGAGCGGCTGTTTCGCCCAGAACTTCACTGCCGGAGATCGAGGCGACTGGCAGCGATTCGGTCGCGCCGTACGGCGTGTGAATGTCGCCGTCGGGAGCGATCGAATTGCGGACGCGCTGTATCACGTGCGGCGGCACGGGAGCTCCGGCGGAGAGGACTCGCCGCAGGGTGGGCATCGTCACGTGGTTGTCTTCGCAATAACGGCTGACCGTGTTCCACAGTGCGGGGGATCCGAATGACTGCGATATTTCAAAGTCGGCAATCGGGTCGATGATATTTCGCGGATTGACGTCGGCGGGGCGCGTCGGATCCATGTCGGGAATGACGGTGGAGACGCCCATCGCACAGTTGAACAATGCGAAGAGCGGGAATCCCGGCAGGTCGGTTTCACCGGGCTGAATGTCGTAACGACTCTGAATCTCAGTGACTTGCCGATCGAAATTTCCATGCCGATACAGAACCCCTTTGGGTGGTCCCGTACTGCCGGTGGTAAAAATGATGGCGGCGGGGTCGGTGGCTTGCGACTGCGGAGGTTGCCAGTCGCCGAGTTCTCGGTTGCGAAGTTGTCCGATAGTCCACCCGCCCCAGAACCAACGTCGTCCGACCGTCACGTTTACTTTGGCTTTGGGGAATCGCCGACGCATCAACGCTCGAACGGCGTGAGCGAGAGGGATGGCGACGAAGCCTTCCGGTTCTACTTCCTCCAGGCACCGCAACATGTTTTTGCGACCCATTCCCGGGTCGATGAGCACCATGACGACACCGGCTTTGAGCATTGCGAAAACGCAGGAAATAAAGTCGATGCCCGGTCGTACCATCAAGGCCATCCTCATCCCCGGCTTGGCCCCGGCGGCGTGGAGTCCCGCTGCCAGCAAGGTGCTGTCGTCGTCGAGTTCGCGAAAGGTGACGATTTTGTACTTTCGTTTTCCTTGCACCCACTTCTTAAGTGGCTCGGCGACGCCAAGTCCGTCGGGGTTTCCTTTCGCAGTTTCTCGCAACCGCCAAGCAACGTTGACGAGTTCGGCCGTGGACATCGTGATTCAGCTCCGTGGCAGCGTGGTTGCTTGTGGGGAAGGATTGGACGTTGACGGTTCTTGCGGGGCGACTGCGGGGCGTTGCGATTTCTGCTCTGCCACTTGTCGCGCCGCGTAATCGAGTACTCGACGAGCAATATCGACGTCGACGGTTTTCGCTAGTGCTCGCCAGCCTGGTACGGCGTTTACTTCGAGGACGTAGACCGATCCATCTAGAGCGGGTAACAAGTCGACTCCGACAATCGGCGCTCCGATCGCGTTTGCCGCGCGTTGAGCTAACTGCAGCAGTTCAGAGGACAACGCCATTTTCTCGGTAGTGGCGCCGCGACTTACATTGGACCGCCAGTCGTCATGATTGGTGCGCTTAATGCAGTAGGCCTCGGGCGTGTCCACTATGCTGTTGTCCGTTTCGCTACCGATCAAAAAGACGCGAATGTCGAAACCGTGATGTGGAATGAACGGTTGCAGGTAGATTACCGAGTTCATTTGTTCCAGCAGACGAAAGGCGCGGACAGCTAGTTCGCGGTCTGTGATGCGAGTGATACCGCGGCCTTCGCCGCCAAAAAGCGGTTTCACGACAACGTCTTGTTCTAGCAGCTCAAAGGCGTCGAGTGCTTCCTCTGATGTTTGGCAGCAAATCGTCGTGGGGATTTTGAGGCCAGCGCGGCAGAGCAATTCGCTGGTAAGGAATTTGTCCACCGCCGCTTCCATACTCTTTGGTGGATTGATCACCAACGTCCCGCTTCGC
>JBLHLE010000925.1:0-3809 GCA_047620805.1 Pirellulaceae bacterium | reverse complement strand
CAACTGGATTCCCTCATCGCGACTTGACGTGATTAAACCTGGTGGATTCTACGGCTACCTGCCAACTCATCACCGCGAAGTTAAACCCGAGATCTACGATGGACCACTTTGTTGGATTCCACACCAGGTCGACAATTCATGTGGCGGTCAAGTTTGGGTTACCGGTGACAAATTCGGACTAAAGCACGGTCAAATGCTCCACCTTTCCTACGGAAAGTGCACCGTATTTGTCGTCCTCCAAGACGACATTAACGGCAGCCCGCAAGGTGGTGTCGTTCCGCTTGGATTGAACTTCTTGTCTGGCGCGATGCGAGGCCGGTTCCGTGCCAACGACGGGCAACTTTACGTCTGCGGACTTCGCGGCTGGCAAACCAGCGCAGGGCGCGACGGTTGTCTGCAAAGAGTTCGCTACACTGGCAAACCACTGGACGTGCCCGTCGGTTTGCAGGTCCACGAAAACGGGTTACTCGTCACATTCTCCAACCCGATCGATCGAGCAACCGCGGGTGATTGGGAGAACTGGGCCATCGAACAGTGGAACTATCAATGGACGGGAAACTATGGCTCCAAAGACTATTCGGTAGCAGACCCCAAAAAGATCGGGCGCGACGAAATGGACGTCGACGATGTCTACGTCTCAAAAGATGGGACCAAAGTTTTCATCGAAGTTCCCGACATGCAACCTGTCATGCAAATGAAAGTGCAATACAACGTAAAAACGTCCGACGGCAAACTGCTCCGCAATGCGATTTATCACACGATCCACGATTTCCGCAAAGAGATCGACCCGAAGACCGTTGGTGAGTTGGTGGAATAGCGGACCGTGAAAGTTTGCACGAAGCGGCTAACAACCGAGTCCGCAATTCCGCTTACTGCTATTCCTCGATCCAAGATCTAGTCCAAGTTCTTTTCGATATTGTCTTTACTGACCTCTTTGGATGGACAGCCCTCTTTTGGTACTTCGACGTTTGCCGTCCAGAGGATTGCGTTCAGCACAATCGTGCGGAAGTTATCATCGCGCCAGTTGTCGTGATCATGAGCGCCTGTGAATCCGAATCCTCGGCCACCCTCCGGACGTTCGTACGCCCAAGCGACGTGTTGTTTTTCACCAGCGGCGACTGAGCGACGGACAGTTGGATTGCCACTGCGGGCACCGTCGCTACGACCGAGAGTCTCGGGGCCCGGAAGAGCCGAAAGAATAGGAGTCACACCTTTGAGTTCATCGACGAACCGCATGTGATAGTACCACTCGTCATTCAAGCTGAACGGTTTTACACCGTTGCAAATTGGGTGCTTGGGCAGTTCTTTGAAAGCTGGCGTCCAATGTGGATTCACGGACCAATCGAGATCGCAGAAACCGCCCATCCAGTCCAGGAACTTTTGGCCCGGCTTGCCCTTTTCCGCCTCGGTCGCCCAATGAATCATGACAACACCGGTCCCCTTTTTCATGAGGGCATCGAACTCGTCGAGGTGCGGTTTCAACACGTGACCGCCGTGGCCGGTGCAAAAGATTACTACCGTCGCAGCCTCCTCAAAGATCTTCTTGTCCTCGGGGTATCCGTAATGTGGTACGAGTACGCCTTCGACATTCAATCCGGACTCGTTCAGCGCATTGGCCAGAATTGTATTCCCTGCCCGATGCTCGTGCTTCATCCTCCCGTGGCTCGGCGTACCCGAAACGAAAACGATTTTAGCTTTTTCAGCAGCGTTCAATGGAATGACAAATATCAAAGACAGTAAAACGGAAAGTCCGAGCATTCTCATATTTAGATCTCCTGGGGATCGCGAATTCGATTGCGCACGCGATGCGATGGTCAGCGCGTGAACAAGCATTAAAATTCAATTCGCTCAGACTTGCACGTTTTACTCGCTGGCGGACAACTTTGTTTGCCCACAGACTTGCAACTTTTTACCCGCAGGCAGGCTATTTGTTTGCCCGCAGGCAGGCTATTTGTTTCCCGCAGGCAGGCTATTTTTTCAACACCCAGGGCACGCGGGTTTTGGTCTTCCGTCCGCTACTTGTCTTTTTTACTTACAGCGTCCGCGTCAGAAGTTTCGGTCGCGTCGTCTTTGGCTGGAGCTTTCTTTTGTGGTTTCGGGGCTGTCACCAAAGTCACAATGGCGCCAATGATCACGGTCGCCAAACTACCGTAGAAGATCGGATGCACTGCGCCAACTTCTCCCATCTCGAGGAGGGAGATCGCGGTGTTAACAACCGGAGCTCCCCCAAATACCAAGGGCATGACGAAAACGGGTTTTCCACCAAAGGTAAATGACATGATAATGCCCAACGCGCCAATGGCGCCGCAAACGCCGGCCAACAGGGAAAACGACCAGCCGTTAAACGTCGTTACTTCCGGAAAACCTTGTTGGCTCATCATCCCTACAGGAACGATCACGGCAATGACAAAATACGCCAATCCGACGCACAGCAGCGGACGCAATCGACTGCCTGCCATCAACGCTTGACTTTTGTGCAGGATGGATCCGTAGGCACCCCAACAAATAACTGTCAATAAGATACCACCGGCGATCAACGTGATATTGATCTTCTTCGCTTCGCCGACCTTCTTAGCATCTTTTGCATGGTCAACAGATTCGCTGGGCGATTTGTCTGCAGCAGTTTCGCCTTCAGCACCAGCTTGACTGGCCTTTAACACCACAGGCGGAACCGCTGGTTTCGGCTTGTAGTAAAACACGCCTGCGGCGCCAACCGCGACCAAAATGATCCCCAACATAAAGCCGGGGGACATTTGTCCAAACATTTTTCCCATGTACATCGAAACGAGCGTGTTCACTACGGGTGCACAGCCAAACACGATTGGCATTGATAGCGCGGTAATGATTCCCAGTGCGCCCAATGCGCCAGCAGCACCCGCACTTAGTCCCCAACGAATTCCGCTGATCGTCCAATTTCCTTGCTCGCCCGATTTCTTCAAAACGATTATCGGCACGATTACCGCAATCACAAAGTAAGAAATCCCGACGCATAATAGCTGCGCCCAGGAATTGTTACTCATGCCCGCTTTGCCATGATGAAGCACGGGTCCGTACGAACCCCAGCAGACGACGGTGATCAAAGCGAAGGGTATAGAAGCGAGGATGCCGCGCATATTGGGTAGGTCCTTGAAGGCGTGAAAAAAAGTGCAAGGGCCTGAGTTTAACCGATTCCGGCTATAATATCAGCCCGGGAACACACCGCAGAGCTATCTGACTCGGCAATAACTTAGCAGGAAAAATGTAACGACTTGCAGGTCGGCAGACCATATTAGATAGAGGTGCCAACGAGCATTGCCCTATGATTTGAACCAGACATCCAGTCTACGGATATTGCGATATGCGGTCCCGGAGCACGCTTAAGTTCCCAAAGCCGTTGAATTCGCTCCGCAAATCACTGAAAATAGAAGGTCATCTGAGGAAAAATCGATGAAGCCGAAGCGCCTGCCAACAACAATATTCGTCGTGTCATTTCTGGCTCTTGCCGTCCCCTTTGCGACCTACGCCCAGCCGCCACAGCGAACGGGCAAGGGGCTTATCGCCCTCTATGAATTTCGGGAGAAATCTGGCAGCGCGGTCAAAGACACATCGGGGCTTGGCTCCGCGCTCGATCTTCGCATCGAAAATCTGGACGCCACGACCAGGACAGACGGTGCGTTGCAGATCCACACGGCGA
The DNA here is from genome assembly GCA_047620805.1 of Pirellulaceae bacterium. GTDB lineage: Bacteria > Planctomycetota > Planctomycetia > Pirellulales > Pirellulaceae > JBLHLE01. The sequence goes on along the minus strand of JBLHLE010000925.1, from coordinate 136 downwards.
CCACAATAAAGACAGACGGCCCGGCGACCAAGATCGTCGAAGCGCTCCGCCAATCCGGCGAGATTAGCGTCGAAGCGTGGGTGCAATCTGCCAAAATCGATCAAGAAGGTCCAGCTCGCTTGGTCACCATTTCGTC
>JBLHLE010000924.1:0-3817 GCA_047620805.1 Pirellulaceae bacterium | reverse complement strand
GTGGCCAGACGAAGCCGTTATCGACGCCTCCGCGACGTTTCCCAACGGTGTTAAATTCGAGACAATCGAACAGTTTCGTAGCGAACTTCGCAAACAAGGCGATCGTTTCCTGCGTGGTTTGAGCGAAAAGATGTTCTCGTACGCCACTGGACGTACCGTCGAACCACGAGATCGTGGTACAATCGATGCGTTGGTAGCCCGCATGAAATCCAACGACAATACCCTACAGAGCTTGATCGAGGGAATTGTAGTTTCCGAAACATTCCGGACAAAATGAGCCGTCCCGATTGAGGATTAGTCATGACCACTTATAGATCTGCCCAACTTTCACGACGAACCGTCCTTCGCGGTGTTGGTGCCACGATGGCATTACCATTGCTCGAAGCGATGCTGCCGCAGACTCTGCACGCGGCGGCAGCGACTGAAGGTAAGGACGCCATCCCCAAACGGCTCGGCATTTTCTACTTTGGCACGGGCATGAACATGCGCGAATTCGAGCCACAGGAGGAAGGAAAAGACTACACGCTCTCGCCAACACTTAAAGTCGTGGGAAAACACAAAGCAGACTTCACTGTGTTCTCGGGCACCTTTCTCGAACACGGCGGCGGACACGACGGCGACTACACATTCTCCACCGGCGTCAAAGCAAAAGATGGCAGCGCCATTTCCAACGCCATCTCGTTTGACCAAATCGCCGCCGAACAAATGGGAAGAGAAACTCGCTTCCCGTCGCTGCAAATGTGCATCGAGCGAGGAACGGGATTTGGCGGAAACTTGAGAACTCTGTCGTGGAATCGCAACGGAGTCCCGCTCGCGTCCGAAAACGATCCACACGTCATGTTCAACCGACTCTTTAAAGTTGACAATCAGGAAGAAAGGGAATTGCGAGAAAAAGGATTCCTCCGCCGCCGGTCGATTCTCGATGTCGTGTCCGAAGACGCCAAACGGCTGAGCCAAAAAGTCAGCAAGAGCGACCAAGTAAAACTTGACGAATATTTTTCTTCAGTCCGCGAAGTTGAAAAACAACTGCAACGCAATATCGATTGGAGCGTCAAACCGAAACCCGAAGTTGAGACCACCGGCATAGCTGACTTTTCCGAAAGCTATCAACTACGCATGCCCGCGGGTCAATTCGTTTACGAAAAATACACCAAGATGATGTACGACCTGATCGCACTCGCATTCGAGACGGATTCGACGCGTGTTATCTCATACGTCGTTCGACAAGAGAGTGCCGGCGGAACTTTCCCTGAGTTTGGTGTATCCAAAGGTTTCCACGAACTCACCCACCACGGCAACGACCCCAAGAACCTTGCCGAATTGGCCAAAGTCGATCGCATCTACCTCAGCCACTGGGATTACTTTATAAATCGTCTCAAATCATACCGGCAGGCCGACGGCAACACGCTTCTCGACCACACGCTGCTGGGATTCTCGAGCGGCATGGGAATAGGTCACTCCAAGAATCGTTTGCCGACTTGCATGTTTGGCGGCCGCGCTGCGGGTGTCGCCCACCAGGGTCATCTTCGCCTCCCCGAAAACACACCGCTCTCCCGCGTCTGGCACACCATGCTCGACCGAGCGGGCGTTGAACTCGGCGAAGGCTTCCAAGACTCGACCGGTGTAATCCCCGAACTGATTGCGTAAAACATCCGATTACGTAGACGCCGGTCGGACGTAAAACGGAAACTCGTTTTGGACGAACTCAAGCTACCAAACGCTCTGGGCAATACCAGTCTGATACTCGGCATTCTCGGTTGCACGTTCGTTTTCAGTATTGCCTTTGTTTGGGAGTCGCGAACCAACAGGGCTGGCTGAAACACTTGGCCGCGTTACTCTTCATTCGCGCCGCGATCTCGGCATTTATCGGAGCGTTGGAAGCGTTGATCGGTTTCGGCGGCCTGTTTGGACGAAATCGCTCCAAGGTAACAGCCCTCATCGGGCCGATTTTCTGCACTGCGAGTGCTCTCTTCTTCGCGGCGGTCATCAATTCCATCAAGTAGTTTTCGCGCAACGACCAACTCAGGCCGTGATTCCTGTGACGAGTTGAAAGTCGCCTTCCAATACTAGCACGACGCGGAAGCGAGTGAACCTCACACAACATATACTCGCTTACTTAGTCACTCCTCTATTCAGTTGCGTCGCGGGGCGTCATCCAGTAGCCGAGGTCGGGGGCCGAAATGGCTTGTTGCGAATGCGGATCGTCGGGTCGCAGCAACATGCACCGTCGCGCGCCCGGTAGGAACTGCACTTCGTAGATTTCTTCGAAAGCGGAAGTGAACTTCAGCATGCCGGTCATCTGGCCCGTCCGCAAATCCACCACGGCCACTGCGCAGTGTAGCTGAGCATTGTCTTCGCCGACGGGCATGCCGCCGAAAGTATTCGTTTCGCGAATCAAACTCAATCCGACCAGCGCATGCATTCCGACGAAACACAATCCTCGCGCGTAACCGGGCAGCGTGCATACGACAGTCTGCTTCGTGTCACCAGCTTGCAGCACGCACAGTTCTCCGCGACCGGAGTCCAGAAACCACAACATGCCGTCGTGCCAGCGGGGCGAGTGCGGCATGCACAGATCGCGGACGACTGTCTCGCCGGTCGCCACGTCGATCAGCACACCACCGCCGGCTTTGTTCGCTCGCCAACCCTCGGCCGAGTTGGTTTCACCCAGTGCCGAAACAAATTTTGGTTTACCAGCGGCCATGGCCACGCCATTGAGATGGCAACGATCTTGCGGTGCCAGTTCCGTAATAAATGGCGGCTGCCAGCGGGGCTGGAAACTGTGACGGCGGCTCAGTGTCGCCAGGCAGGAAAAGCGTGTATTGACGATCCATAACTCGTCATTCGCACCGAAGGCCACGTCGTGGATTTGCAGCGGGCAGGTGTAGTAGTTGCCGCGGGGCAGGTACAGGCTGTCGTAGCCACCGGGTTGGCCAGGCGGATATTCTGCGGCCTGATGAGGCGAATCAGCGAACAACACAACCGTGTCGCGAGTGACCAAAGCCATCTCGGTGTCGCGTAGTGCCAGTCCCATCGGCTTATCGAAATGGCGAGTTAAAAGGTTCACCTGCTGGCCATCCCAGCCGATCACGCCCACTAAGCCCGCTTGATATGTGGTCATGACCAGCGAACCGCCCGCTTGCTGCAACCAACTAGTAAAACCGTCGCTGGCTTGGCAAGCGACTACGGGTGCGTCGTTCATATCGGAAACTAGCCTTTCATTTCGGTAGCTGCTCTCTTCAGAGCTTATCTTTAGACAAGTATGGCGGCTTTCGTGTAATCGCGTTCAAATACACGAAACTTTGGGTAAAGACAAGCTCGTCCGAGTTGAGCATCTAATCCCACCATCATACTCTGCTCTCAACGCTGTACTGATGAAACAAGATATGGTCAAGCTTTTCATTTTGAAAAACCAGTCTGTTTTGGAGACCGCCGGCTTTTACCCCCAACTTGCTGCCATCAAATGACTCGCAATTCGACACTTCTCGGTGAACTCCACCACATTTTTGCTTAGATAGCTTGTTGGAGGCGGGGATTTTGTTTGTCTTTGACTTTACCGGATTCAGTAGCAACTTCGGCGTTGGAATAGTTTACCAACCGGTCTTTGTCGGGGTCGTGGTGCTCACCATCGATGAGGTCGTCCCGTCCGACCAGCGACAAGAGGCCGTTGAACAATCAGTCGAGATTTCTCTCGACAATACCAACTGGGGCTTCGTTTTCACACGCCCACTCGTAAAACATCTAGCGCTGAGCGAACAAGGTTTGCCACTGGACGAACTCAACTTGGAGTTATAAGCAGTGCTTGACTCCTCCTTGG
>JBLHLE010000923.1:0-3824 GCA_047620805.1 Pirellulaceae bacterium | reverse complement strand
GAAAAATTGCAGCAGCGGTAAAGAACGCCAAAACGACGCACACTGCAATCGTTATTGACTTGAATGTGAAGGCCTTATCGACTTGAGTGCGATATGGGTCGAAGTCGAGTTTAGCGTCGAGTTCCTTCGCTTTAATCGGGCGTCGCAGACGAATTCTCGCGTGGTCGAAGACTTCTAATAGTTCCCACTGCGCTTCGGCCTCTTGGGCGAGGATCTCTTGGCGCTTCGCTTGGTCGGCGAAAGACGAAAAATAGCTGCGAATGATTTTGAATTCCCAATTATCTAAATCGTTTGGATATCTAGTCATTTCATGTTCTTCCATTTCGCAGATGTGTCGTTGGGCGGCAGCAGCGGCCGCGGCCCCTGCTGCACCGGCGGCGGCAGACATAATCGCACCTCCAAGTTAGAAATGTGGCAATTTAGGTAGGTATTCGTCAGCGGGGCCAAAAGATCGATAGAATTCTGCCTGAGTTCTTGCTTGAATTTGGTCAGATTTGACGACGAATGCTTGCCGGACGTTTCGCGACAACGTTAGAATCCACGCACACTTAAATCAATGAGACGGTCCGTTCGCAGCCCAGTCTCGCTGGCTCGCAGCGAGCCGATAAAACGAGCCCGTATTATACGATCCAGGGTTGGAGAAAGCGCTATGGCAACGATTACAGAAATCGTCAAACGTCCTGAAATCAGGCAAACCCAGTGTTTTATTGGCGGGCAATGGGTGCCGGCTCATAACGGAAACACTTTTGAGACGATCAATCCGGCGACGGAAGAAGTGATCACTCAAGTTGCCGAGGGTGACCAAAAAGACGTGGATGCGGCGGTGCGAGCGGCGACCCATGCGCTTGAGCATGGGCCCTGGGGCAAAATGGATGCTCGCGATCGCGGCCGACTGATCATGCGTTTGGCCGATCTGATCGAGGAGAATATCGACGAATTGGCGGCGTTGGAGACTCTGGACAACGGCAAGCCAATTAAAGACTCTCGCAATATCGACCTGCCATTGGTCATTGACTGCCTGCGATACTATGCAGGATATGCGGACAAGATTCACGGTCAGACGATTCCCGTTCGCGGAAATTACCTCACGTACACTCGCAAGGAACCTGTCGGTGTCGTGGGTCAGATTATTCCCTGGAACTTTCCGATGTTGATGGTGGCTTGGAAATGGGGACCCGCCTTGGCTGCAGGTTGTACCATTGTGATGAAGCCCGCCGAGCAAACTCCATTGACCTGTTTGCGGATGGCCCGCCTGGCTCAGAAAGCTGGTATTCCCGATGGGGTCATCAACGTGGTGCCCGGATACGGTCCCACCGCAGGAGCATCAATTGTCAAGCACCCCGGCATTGCTAAGGTAGCGTTTACCGGTGAGCATCTGACGGCGCAGACGATTATGAAGGATGCGGCCGCGACGCTGAAGAGATTGACATTTGAGTTGGGTGGTAAGAGCCCCAATGTCATTTTCGCCGACGCGGACCTCGACGCGGCGGTCCAAGGCGCCCACTTCGGACTGTACTTCAATCAAGGCCAGTGCTGTTGTGCTGGCAGTCGCGTTTTCGTGCAGGAGAGCGTCCACGACGAGTTCCTGGAAAAGATGGCAGCGGCTAATCACGCTCGTCAGCTAGGCGATCCCTTCGATCAAGCAACGGAGCAGGGCCCTCAGGTCGATGAGGCTCAGTTCAACAAGATTATGAAGTACATTGACCTCGGTAAAAACGAAGGTGCCAATTGTGTCACCGGTGGCGAACGATTCGGAGACAAAGGTTACTTTGTTGAGCCGACATTATTCGCCGGTGTGACCGACGACATGGCGATCGCCAGGGACGAGATATTCGGACCCGTTATGTCGGTGTTGACCTTCAAAGATTTCGACGAAATTATCCGCCGCGCCAACGAGACGTTCTTCGGATTGGCAGCCGCAGTTTGGAGTCGCGATATCGGCAAGGCTCACAACTTCGCCAACAAAGTCAAAGCCGGTACGGTTTGGGTCAATTGTTACGACGTCTTCGACGCTGCCGCACCTTTCGGCGGCTTTAAAATGTCCGGTACGGGACGCGAACTTGGCGAAGAAGGACTCAAGGCATATCTCGAAACCAAGACGGTTACTGTGTCTTTGGACTAGTTGACTCGGAAGCTTCTTGGGCTGAGATTAACGCCGGAAATCCAGCTACATGTCGGGTCTGCAAGGCATGGTTTTAGCCAAGTTTTGAGAGGGTGGGTTTAACCCGGATTATTCATGAGCGATCTACAGGTCTGCAACAGGGCCTGCCTGGTTTGCCTGAATCCACCCCTCGAATTTGCTCGACATCGGTGGTAGTATAGCGGGTCGTTCTTGACAGCAGTCGCTGAACGCAGGACACCACGAAAACGCAACTTCCTGCCCGGCGAATTCATTCACCGCATTTGATTCTCAGAGTTTCGTCCATGAAAGCCATCGCTGTATATCCCGGTAAGCCGAATAGTGTCCACTTGGAAGAAATTGAAAAGCCGAGTCTGGACCATTTCCGAAATGGAAAAGGCATCCTTATTCGAGTTCTCAAAGTTGGTGTTGACGCGACGGATCGCGAGATCAACGATGCACTTTACGGTAACGCTCCTCCCGGCGACGACTTTCTCGTCCTCGGACACGAGTCCTTCGGCGTTGTTGAAGCAGTCGGTCCCAATGTCCGCAATATCAAGCCCGGTGACTATGTCACTGCGACGGTCCGTCGACCCGGTGGCTCGATCTACGATCAGATCGGGACCTACGACATGACGAGCGAAGAGACATACTACGAACGTGGGATCAATTTGCTGCACGGATTCCTCACCGAATACTTCGTCGAGGAAGAAGAATATGTGGTTCGTGTTCCAGTCGGATTGAAGCACCTTCACGTATTGATGGAGCCGATGAGCTGTGCGGCAAAGGCGGTACAACAAGCGTTTGAATGTCAGCGACGTATGCGAGTTTGGTCACCCAAAGTCGCCTTTGTGATGGGAGCCGGCCAAATTGGATTGCTCGCAACGCTGAACCTGAAGCTTCGCGGACTGGACGTCTATACTCTGGCTCGTTCTCCCCAGGGCACGCTGAACTCGAAAATTGTCGAAGGGATGGAAGCGACGTACGTCAGTACTTCCGATACTTCGTTGCCGGACCTCGCTGAGAAAGTCGGCAAGGCTGACATCATCGTTGAAGCGACTGGGAACAGCGAAATCGCTTTCCGAGCGATGGAAGTACTGGGGCACAATGGTGCTCTGGTTTGGACCAGTATCACGGGCGGAAAACGCACCGTCGAAGCTCCTTCCGATAAAGTCAACATTGAATGGGTCCTCGGAAACAAACTCCTGCTGGGATCGGTGAACGCCAATCGCGAGCACTTTGAGGCGGGTATTAAAGACCTGGCTTTGGGCGAGGTAATGTTCCCCGGTGTCATCGAGCGAATTCTCACCAATCCCGTCGACGGATTGGAGAACTACGCCGAAATGATGCGGCTATTGGTGGAAGAAAAGACTGCTCTGAAGGTTTACGTCAACGTCGCCGACGAATAGACGTAGTCGCTTGCAGTCGGCATATCCCTGAGATTTCGCCTCAGAAGTAGCGAACTCCACACCCAATCCAAATTACAATATCCAAATCGCGATATCCACGTGATGTTGGTTTTTCGGCCGGGAACAAACGCAGTTGAGGCCGGGATTATTGTTCGCGTGAAATTAGCGCGATCTTCAGCAATCGTCTTAGTGCTCGCGCTCGCCGCGGTTTTGAATAGCGGTTGGGTTTGGAGCGGAGCTGCTATGCAGTTGGGACGTTATGGATTGTGGGCCTGCCTTACTGTATTCCTCAGCGC
>JBLHLE010000922.1:0-3826 GCA_047620805.1 Pirellulaceae bacterium | reverse complement strand
GGCAATGTGACACTGGCCGGCGAATACGGTGATAGACGCACCGCTGCACACGAAGCGCAACCCCATCACATGTGGCTGGCCGAAGCCGAATGGAAATCGCTGATGCCAGCCAACCCGAAGAAGGGCGACAAGCTGCCGTTGCCGACCAAGCTGACTGGCCGCATTTTGCGCTGGCACTTGAATCCACTCAGGTTCTACGGTCGTTATGGAGCCGACGCGTTGGATCGTCCGGAAGTGAGGGCAGGTCAACTGTGGCTCGTTGTGGACGCCGTTGCGGCTGATGTGGTTCGACTCCGGCTTGAAGGCTTTGCGAAATTAGGCCAGACGCCGACCTCCGCAGTTGTCGAAGGGAATATCGCCAGCCTCGATCAATGGGGGTACGATCCCCATGTGCTCGGCTTCCTCGAGTACGATCCGCTACAACGAGTCATCACTCGGTTCGATATCGTCGCACTCGGCGAACACTTTGGCCGGCTTGGCCTCGGCAAACGAGCTCCTTCCCGATTCGGCCTCCAACCTTTGGGAATTTCCTTTCAGTTGGTTAAGGGCGATAAACCTGCTGACCGCGTCCCGCCCGGCCGTCCCTCCAATTCACAAACGTATTTCGACGTGACTAATTAATCGTATCATAGGGCTGCCTCCCAGAGGCAACAACTTTCCATGTGGATTCGCGCAACCTGCTTCCTTGACTTCAACATTCCGGTTGCAACTCCGTTCTTGTTCATGCTACGACCGCGCAGCGGTTTTCAGCAGTGGGTCGCAAGTGAACAATACGTTTTGACGCCCAGCGTACCGGCCGTCGAGTTCACCGACCCATTTGGCAATCTTTGCCAGCGGTTGGTTGCGCCACCCGGACGATTCAGCGTCCACACATCCGTTGATATCGAATCCGCCGACTTTTCCGATACAGCGCATGGGGCACACTTTGTTCCGGTGCAGGATCTGCCCGACACAACGCTGCCGTTCTTGCTGCCGAGTCGGTATTGCGAATCCGATCGCTTCACCGGAGTGTCGGCTTCCATCGTCGCGGGGCAGGCCGCCGGATACGACCAATGCACGGCGATCGTCGATTACATTCGCCAGACCACTCAATATTCGCCAGGTGCGGGCCAGGAAATCATCAGTGCCTGCGAGGTAAATGCACGGTCGCAGGCCGTCTGCCGAGATATGGCGCATCTGGGAATAGCTTGTTGCCGAGCACTTTCGATTCCAGCCCGCATGGTGGTGGGTTATCTTGAAAACCTGCAACCGATGGACCTGCACGCCTGGTTTGAAGCTTTCGTCGGCGGGCGGTGGTACACGTTTGACCCAACACAGAACGACCTGCGAGGTGGACGGGTAGCGATCGCTTACGGTCGAGATGCCGCCGACGTCGCCATCTACACGCAGTTCGGGGATCCGGTAGAGCTACTTCGCATGGATGTCGCGGTGGAACGAATCTCCGCACCTTCTTAGAAATCGAAGAAACTTCGTCACTTCGTCACTTTGTCACTTTGTCACTTTGTCAGAATGCTCCGATCGACGGCGACTGATGGTTTTGTTGTTCCAAAATAATCTCACGCAGAACCCCGGAGACTTAGCGTCTCTGCGGGAGAATTCTGGGCATGACACGTAAAGTAGCTTACATTAGGATGCTCGCAAAGTTTCCCACTTGGAAATCGACAACTCGGTGACAACTCGGTGATACCGGACGCTACCCCGCGGAAAGATTCAATCCGATAATCAAAATCAAGGATGAGCTCAATGCGACTATCGACGATCCTGACAGCTTCGATTTTCACATGTCTGTTGAGTGCAGTCTCTGCACATGCCCTCACCATGTCGTATGGACGACGCGCTAATGGGACGCTGTAAATGCGACGAACGGAATGTCACTGTGCATGTTTGGGTTGCGAACGAAATTCGCCTCGACGATCTGATTGTTCCGGTGCAGTTCGTTGTTCGCTCTGCCAGTGATATCGACGAATTCGTAGAACGTCACGCTAAAAGAAAGATACAATGACCGAACTCAAACCTAACGCTTTCTTTGTTGAAGTGTCTGGATCTGGTTTACCCGAAGTTGATGGTCTCTTTGTTCCTTCAACGGCACCTCCAGCCGAATCTGAATCGGGAACGGTATCGAGTCTCGGCTACTGGAACGGCAAGATGGCGTGGGACCGTGCCGACGGTAAATCTGCCAGAAGCCCTGCACTCTCCTATTCCAACAGCTACAAATCCTGGAGAATCTGCCGTCTCGATGGCCATCTCGCATACGACATCTCCGGCGAAGACGAGCTGCCTCCTACTGACAGAGCATGGCACGTCTACAAAAAGGGGGTCGCGCCTGCCCCTCAGGTCGTGCTCCACTATTACGACCCGAGACAGCCCTGCCCAAAACCCAACGTCGTTTTCGTTCTCGGAGGACCGGGGGCCGGAAAAGGAACGATGTGTGAACTTGCCGAGTCGCAACTCGGCTGGACTCACTTATCCACTGGTGATCTCCTCCGCGCCGAGCGTCAGGCGGGAGGGCCAACTGCTGCCACTATCGAAGAGTTCATTACTGCAGGAAAGTTGCTACCCAACAACATCATTGTGACTCTACTCAGGAACGCGATGGAAATTGTTACTCGCACGACTGGAAAGAACAACTTCCTTCTCGATGGATTCCCCCGCTCCCTATCAAATCTGGAGGGTTGGTACCAGGCCTTTGGCCGGGAAGCCGCGCTCCCTAAAATGCTTTACTTTGAGTGCCCCTACGGCGTCCTTGAAAAGCGTATTATGGGCCGCGCCAAGTACTCGGGTAGAAGTGACGACAATGCTGAGAGCCTGAAGCTGAGATTCGACACATTCAAGACTGAGACTCTACCCACCGTTGAGTTCTTCAAGAACAACAATAAGTGCGTTGAAGTCGACACCAGTCAAGACCGTCAAGCCGTCTATAGCATCGTCCGTAGCAACCTCGCTGAGTACACCGACAAGGAATGTGCTGCCAAACCGCTCACCGAGAGAGCTGAAATACTCCTCGGCCTGAGACCTTACCCCAAGGACTAGTGCCGGCCTTAGCTTTCAGAATGTGCCATTTCTGTTCCGCGGTGAACCTCGGGCGAGGGACGATTGTTCTTTAACGCGGAGAACGCAGAGGGACGCTGAGGAAAAAGAATAGAATTGGCGGATTGAAAGCTCGCGGACCCGTTGCAGACTTCGAGATTGCTCAATTCAATTCCAATGGCAAAGTTGCGCGGGTAAAAAACTCCAACGATTAAGAAAGGACTCGATCCCGCCGAAGAACATGGCATTAATCGAATCCCACAATTCTTTCCTTTTCCTTTTTCTCTGCGGACCTCTGCGCCTCGGCGAACTCTGCGCTTAGCACCGAATACTAAACCCCGAGACATCGGGATGATTGCGTTCTCGATATCGATCACTCTCCTGCACTAGAACTATCAGCCGCATAAACTCCTGCCGACGCTTTTACGCATCTCTGACATTCGTATTTTTTGGTGTGGAGAATAATTGCTATTCGTTCGATGTCAGTTCGATATCGAATTTATTGGGGCCCTCCTTCACGTCGAACTCGATACCCGACGTCGATTTATTGGAATATCGTTTCGGCGTGAGATATTCGGGAGCAGCTTCTTCTGCATCGTTACCGCCGATGGTGATGCTCATACTCACCACAGTTACTTGGTACTGTCCGGTGAAGATTGTCGCTGCTTGCCCTGTGCTCAGTTTGAATGCGCCTTGTTGATTGAGGTTGCCGTAGGTCAGGGGGCCACCGTTCACGGGGTGAAATGTGACGCTGCCAGCTTGGAGTGGGATTCCATCTAATGTTACCGTCCCTATGACG
>JBLHLE010000921.1:0-3832 GCA_047620805.1 Pirellulaceae bacterium | reverse complement strand
TCTTTCGCGCGCTTCCCGAGTGCAACGATCTCTGCCTCAATTAACTGCTGTGTTTTTTCCGTAAGGTTCACGTCCCACTTGGCAGGATAGTCGCTCACTTGGGAGCTCGTTCCCGTCACTTTTATTTGCACAGTGGCCCAGTCGCTGCCACCTGAACCATCATGAACTTGATACTTGAAAGTTTCGATTTGAGATTCGGTTCGCAACAGCTGCTTAAACGAGCTGCTCGGCAGGTAAATAAAACCAATCCCTTTGCGAACCTGGAGCTCGCCTTTCAAACCTTCGTCGTCGTAGTCACAGATGTGCAGCTTACGCTGTTGGACGCCCACGTCATTTTTGAGCAAGTGCTGTGGCTCAATAATAAGCGCCGAAGTGCCGGCAGATGTTTCCAACTGATCATCGTTAGCGACCGTGACGGGCTTGGCTTCCGCTGCAGCGTTTTCGTCCTGCCCCAATAGTTGCGACGAGAAACTCGATACGCCAAAAAACAAAATGGCAATCGCGCCCATTGCTGTTGAAATTCGCTGGCTGAACATAACCGTTGTCCTTTGCGTCAAATGAGAGGCTCGCATCAATTGCCGTTGCGCAGTATATCAGCGACGGGAACCTTAAACCAAAGAAACTTCGCTCCGTGAAATATACGCATCCAATGCAATACGCGGATTCCACGCCACTTCTCCCGGTCGCTGGAAGAGGAATAAAGAGAAGAGGAAGAGGAATGAAGAGTTATGAGCTAGGGAAAGGCTGACGGGTCCAGCAAAACCGCGAACTAGCCTTTGTAGGCACCGACAACCACCGATGCGTTGTGCCCACCGAAGCCAAAGCTATTGCTCATTGCGATTGTGATTTCGCGTTCTTGCGGCTGATTGGGAGTGTAATTGAGATCGCAAGCCGGATCTGGATTCTCGATGTTGATCGTCGGAGGGCAAATGCTATGCTCGATGGCCTTCATCGTGACGACCAATTCGATACCACCACTAGCGCCGAGTGAGTGACCGAGTGCACTTTTAGTGCTGGAGATATTCACGGAATGAGCGTTCTGTTCGAAGACGCGTTTCACCGCTTGCGTTTCCGCTTTGTCACCCAGTGGAGTACTCGTGCCATGGGCGTTGATATAGTCAACTTTTTCGGCATCGATTTCAGCATCGTGGAGCGCGAGAGACATCGCTTTGGCGGCACCGGTGCCGTGTTCGTTTGGTTGAGTTATGTGTCCCGCATCACCGCTTGCGCCGAAACCGATGACCTCGCCATAGATCCTCGCGCCGCGACTCTTGGCTCGCTCGAGCTCTTCTAAGACAAGCACGCCGGCCCCTTCGCTCATCACGAATCCATCGCGATCAATATCAAAGGGACGACTTGCTTCAGCAGGGCTATCGTTTCGCATCGACAGAGCTTTCATATTCTGAAAGCCAGCGATTCCCATGGGAGTCATAGCAGCCTCAGTACCTCCGGTAACCATGACATCGGAGTAACCGTACTGAATTGATTTGAAAGCGTCACCAATAGCGTTGGTCGCGCTCGCGCACGCCGTTGCCACGGTGTAGTTCGGGCCGCGTAAACCGTAACGAATCGAGATATTCCCACCGGCAGCATTGAGCATCAGCTTGGGGATGGTCATCGGAGAAACGCGGTCGGGCCCCTTGAACAGCAAACGCGTCATCTGGGCTTCGATTTCGTGAAGTCCACCGATTCCCGAACCGAGAATCACACCGCAGCGAAATGCCTCTTCTTTTGTGAAATCAATTCCGCTATCGATCACGGCATCAATTCCAGCAACCATGGCAAACTGGGTGAAGCGATCAAGCCGCTTTCGCTCGCGTTTGTCGATGTAAGATTCGTCGGGATCCCAATTGTGGATATCCCCGCCGAACTTGACTTTAAATTGTTTACGATCAACGGTCTCCAACAAGTGGATCCCGCTTTCGCCTGCCAACAATCGCTGCCAGAGGTCATCGACCTTGCAACTGAGCGATGTAACAACACCGAGGCCAGTTACGACAACACGCCGTTTCATATCAAACCTGCTGCATTATGCGAAAACGGGAGACAACTCCATGATCGCCTCCCGCTTCATCTGGTATCAAAAGTTCGATTAAGAGTCTTGAGCTTTTTCGATATGATCGATCGCCTGACCGACCGTTTGGATCGTTTCAGCAACGTCATCCGGAATGTCGATGTCGAACTCTTCTTCAAGTTCCATCACTAATTCGACCGTATCCAACGAATCCGCGCCGAGGTCATTAATGAAAGAAGTCGAAGGTGTGACTTTTTCCTTGTCTACGCCCAACTGCTCGGCAACGATGTCGATCACTCGTTCTGTGACTGAAGCCACCTCGATTCTCCCTATATTCACGTTCAATTTGAGTCGCTTGATATGCGACTCGGATTTTAGATCCGATTACTGATTCGGGGTGACACACCCCCACTTTCAAAGTCAACAAGATAGAGGATCTCCATAAGGTTGGTCAATAGCGTGCTTGACCAAACTGAACCTCCTGACAGGGGGCCGGATATCCGTCAAATCTGATTGTTCTATCCCGTCATTCCGCCATCGACAGTCAACACTTGGCCCGTAATATAGGCGGCTGCTGGACTAGCTAGGAAACACACGGCTGCGGCCACTTCAACGGCCGTCCCCAACCGCTTGGCGGGGATTCGTTTTTTTGCTTCGTCTAAGATCGCATCACCCAATGTCTTCGTCATTTCGCTCTCGATAAAACCGGGAGCAACCGCGTTGATGGTCACCTTGCGACCAGCCAACTCGCGACTCAAACTTCGAGTCATTCCGATCAGGCCCGCTTTGGAAGCGGAGTAATTCGTTTGACCTGGATTCCCCACGAGCCCCGAAACGCTGGCGATGTTGATCACTCGACCGTAGCGAGCGCGCATCATGTAACCGCTGGCAGCGCGAGTGAACAAAAAGGCACCACGTAAATTAGTGTCCAGGACTTCATCCCATTGTTCGTCGGTCATGCGAAGAAGTAAAGTGTCACGAGTCACCCCGGCGTTATTGACCAGGATGTCGATCTTATCCCACTTCTGAACCACATCGTCGACCAACTTATCGACTGGCACGCGGTCCTTGACATCACAAACGTACGCTTCTGCTGTCCCACCAACGTCGGTGATGGCGGCAACGGTCGCAGCTAGCTTCTCGGCATTGCGGGCGACACAGGCCACCTTGGCTCCATTTTGAGCCAAAGCAATCGCCATTTCGCGTCCTAGCCCCTGTGAGGCACCTGTTACGACGGCAACGTGGCCATTCAAGTCAACTTGCAACGGTCGGTCAGACATATCGATTCTCGTCTTTAGGCTGAAATGTTTTCGCAGGATTTCTTCCGGTCGATCCGTCTCAACAAACCACGAAGCACTCGGCCGGGTCCAACTTCGTAAAAATCGTCGAATCCTTGCTCCAACAGATTTCGCATCGAATCTTCCCAGAGAACTGGAGAGACAACTTGGCGAACCAGTAGCTGCCGCATTTCTTCGGGATCGTTATGAGCCGTCGCGTCGACGTTGAAAATCACGGGAATTCGAGGAGCTGACATAGCCACATTCGCCAACGCCTCTTTTAATTGCTCGATTGCAGGTTCCATCAGCGAAGTATGAAACGCACCGGCAACCGCCAGCGGAATCACTTTCATCGCATCTGCCGCCTCCGCCAATTCCTTGGCTCGCGTGCATGCCTCGTTGTTGCCCGAAACAACAATGTTCCCCGGACAAAGCAAGTTGGCAATTCGGAGCACTTGGTCGCCACGAGCTTGCTCGACTATCTCTTCGACCTTGTCTCGATCCAGCCCCAACAGACTCACCATGCCACCAGCCTGCAAAT
>JBLHLE010000920.1:0-3834 GCA_047620805.1 Pirellulaceae bacterium | reverse complement strand
GTAAATTTCACGGAGCAGCAGTACAAGCAAGTTCTTACCGATTCGCTTCGCTCTCTACCGACAATGTCGATCGTGATGGATGTCGATGACTTTGTAGGAACTGATGGACTCTACTCAAATCCGACACAACGGTCGAACGTGTATCAACGCGCCGCTTCCGTCGAGTATTTCTTTCCCGACGGCAGCGATGGTTTTACAATCGATGCGGGATTGCAGATCCTGGGTGGTAGCTCGCGAAGTCCTTCTGTAACTAATAAGCACTCATTGCGATTGGTATTCAAGAACGAGTACGGTCCCGGGCGACTCGACTATCCTTTCTTTGAAGATACCGAAGTAGCGAATTTCAATACGATTGCGTTGCGCGGCAACGCCCGCGACGCTTGGCCGGCGTTCAGTAATCTCGCCGGATCATTTTCGTCTTACATCCACGATCAGTGGGCGAAGGAATCGTTTCGCGACATTAGCGGTCAGTCGACCTCTGGCAACTTTGTACACCTCTACGTGAATGGTTTGTATTGGGGCCTCTACAATCCGACCGAGCGTCCCGATGCCGCCTATGCCGAAGAGCATCTCGGTGGCAAGGCGGAAGATTACGATGTCGTCAAGTTTTGCTGCCCCGATCGAGTCGTCGATGGAAGTATCGAGAAATGGGACGAATTGTTAGCGCTGGCCAATGCTGGTTTCGCTGACGACGCTGCGTATCAATTCGTCCAAGGCAACAATGCCGATGGAACGCGCAATACCGATTACGACGTCTTGCTAGATGTGGATAATCTCATCGACTACGTAGTTGCAGGGCAATATCATGCTGGCGTGGATTGGCCCGGTAACTACTTTGCATTGCGAGAACGGGGACCCAATAGCGAAGGCTTTCAGTTTTTTACTTGGGACAACGATTTAGCGTTGCAGTACGGGGACGTTAATCGCAACAAAACAGGCAGCGATAACAATAATTGGTGGACTGAATCGCCAGGCGTCTACGATATCGCATTGCGAGACAATGCCGAATATCGCATCCGGCTTGCCGATCGCGTGCGGCAGGAGTTTTTTGACGACGGCAATTTGACACCAGTTGCCACTGCCGCTTTGTGGACGAAGATAGCTGACCGCGTGCGTCCAGCGTTGATCGCCGAGTCGGCCAGGTGGGGAGACGCAACGGGTACACTCTACACGGTCGCGGACTGGGACGCGGTGAACTCCCACATGGTGACAAACTACTTCCCCAATCGTACCGACGTCGTAATCAATCAACTACGGTCTCGCGGACTATATCCGAACACGGAAGCGCCCGGCTTTTTCATCGAAGGAGCGCGGCAGTACGGTGGCAGCGTGAATCGTGGCGACGAGCTGACGATGCAAGCAGCTGCAGGTACATTGTATTACACACTGGATGGCACTGACCCCAGGTTGGTTGGTGGGGCCGCGAGCAATACGGCATTGATCTATGGCGGGACCCCCATCCCCGTCAATCAATCCAACCATGTTCGCGCTCGATTACTTTCGGCTGGCGGCGAGTGGAGTGCACTATCAGACGCGGTCTACGGCGTCTTGGAACAGTTGCGAATTTCGGAGTTGAATTATAATCCAGTAAATCCAACTGCCGCTGAATTGGCCGTTATCCCGGGACTCGATAATGACGATTTTGAGTTCATCGAGTTGGTGAACACCGGAGATTCAGCACTGGATATCACCGGCTATGCTTTCGAGCCGGGGACGCCAGTCGATTATACTTTTCCAGCAATCACTCTTCAGGTCGACGAGCAAATCATCGTCGTGCGGAATCAGGCCGCGTTTGAACTGCGTTATGGAACCGGGCATAATATCGCGGGAACCTACTCCGGCAAACTTTCCAACGACGGCGAAGAAATCGTCATGCTTGACTCCGTCAATGCGGAGGTATTTCGATTTACCTACAACGACAGTGGTGCTTGGCCCGGCCGCGCCGACGGTAATGGTTCGTCGCTAGAAGTTATCGACTTCGCTGGCGACTATAACGATCCGCAGAATTGGCGAGCCAGCAACGAGTACGGCGGCAGCCCCAATGAGGTTGGCACGGGTCCCATCATCGATGTCGTTATCAACGAGGTCTTAAGCCACACCGATTTGCCTGTTTCCGATACCATCGAGTTGTATAACACCACTGGAGCTGATATCGATATCAGCGGTTGGCTGTTGAGTGATTCGAACAACAACTATGTGAAGTACTCGATTCCCGGCGGCACGATGCTTCCGCTGAACCAATATATTTCATTCGACGAGACGCACTTCAATCCCACGCCGCTGACACCGGCTCCGAATGATTTCGCCTTGGATGGTGCTCATGGCGATGACGTCTGGCTGTTGGCAACAGATGCTCAAGGCAATCCCTCGCGATTTGTCGATCGAGTCACTTTGGAAGCTCAAGGAAACGGCGAATCCTGGGGGCGGTGGCCAAACGCCACGGGAGAATTCTACCCGCAAGATATCGCGACGCTGGCCGCGGAGAACTCGGGCCCAAGAGTTGGCCCAGTGGTCGTAAGCGAAGTCATGTACGCTCCCATCGATATAGGGGTGCTTGGTTTTGCGACCGCGACGGATTTAGAGTTCATTGAGATCCACAATCCCACTGCTTCCGCAGTCGACCTGACGAATTGGGAGTTGTCCGGTGGAATGGATTATGGGTTTGCGGATAACTTGATGCTCCCAGCCAATGGCTACTTGGTTGTGTTGAGCTTCGATCCTCTTGCCGCCGAGAATAGCAATTTATTGGCAGACTTCATCGCTACTTATGCGGTTGCCGAAACCGTCGTTATGGTGGGCGGTTTTTCTGGACGGTTGGACAATAGTGGCGAGCGAATTCGGCTGCGGGATCCAGACGAGCCATCATTAAATGAACCCGATTTCATTCCCATGTTATTGCAGGACGAAGTTCGCTACGATTCGCTCGCGCCGTGGCCTCAGGTTCTGCAAAATGACCTTTCGTTGACGCGTGTTTCCGACACGGCATGGGGAAACTCGGCAGCGAGCTGGTTGGCGTTTCCGCCCACGCCTGGAGTCGGCTATCAAGAGGCTCCTCGAGTACTAAGCTTCGAAATCAATGCGAACTTTGTCGATCCAATCGACCTCCCGCAAGGGCCGCAGCCGACTAGCTGGGCCCGACAACGCAGCGATATTCGCTCCTTGGTCGTAACTTTCAACAAAGATGTGCAGCTGTCAGTTAGCGATTTGGCACTCACAAACTTGGGCATTAATGCGCCAGTCGACCCCGACGTTCCTGTGACGATCACGCCGACGCAAGTCCAAGTCGATGGCGCGAAGGTTACGATAACATTTGATTCTGACGATTTGAATTCCGGAGCTTATCAACTGGTGATTCAACCGACTGTTACCGATCTTGGTGGCATCCCGCTCGACGGAAATGGAGACGGTCGTGGAGGTGACGCGTACGTCGTGGCGGCAAGTGCGGAGAACACATTTTATGAACTTACCAGCAACTACAATGGCGACACAGGCGTATCGGTCTTCGACTTCACAACATTCTCTTATTGGTTCGGCGCTTCCTTGCCGAACGCTCCAGCCTACGCGGATCCCAGCGGGGATGGTGGTGTGAGCGTTTTCGACTTTACCGCGTTCTCCCTCAACTTCGGCATTGGCATCGTATTGCCAGCCGCGTTTGCACCTGACGTCTTCTCGCAGCGAGATGGAAACGACAACGCTATCGTTAACGCTGACGACGATGTCGTGGACCAGCGGGAACTAGTCCATCGCCAGCCGAAATTGGAAACGGTTCGAGGCGTCGAACTATTCGACCTTGCTTTGATGGATTTGGCGGACGGTGAACGAGACGAACTTGAG
>JBLHLE010000919.1:0-3835 GCA_047620805.1 Pirellulaceae bacterium | reverse complement strand
CGAATGAGGTTTTGATGGATCGCGCGTCGCCTCGCCATTCAGGGAGCTGTCGATTTAATCGCGTGTCGCGCGAAGGCAATTCCCTTGGGTCCCAAATTTCACTCTCAAAGCGAGCTTTGCTCGCCAGGCCCGCAGGGTCTATATAACCCTTGCCGGGTGCCGTCAGGCCCCGGTTTGCAATAACCCACGGCCTTTTAGGCCCGCAGGGTCGACACAAGTAAGCACGGGTTTATCCACCGATCTAATCCCACAAATAGCGTGGATCGTATTCGACTTGATGTTTATCAAGTAGCTGAACATATTCGGTTTGAAAATCCTCGCGGCCGTGATGTTCCTCTTGGTTGCGGATGTACGTAGCGACTTTGTCTTTCTGTGACATGCTAACCGTGAACGCACCGTAACCATCTTGCCAACCAAACTTCAAGATCTTTCCGCTCGTCTCATTGACATGCCTACTCGTGCTGGCCTTGAGCCTCCCGACGAAATCTGAGATTGCAATCTTTGCTGGGATGCGGACAAGCAAATGTGCGTGGTCCAGCCAACCGTCTATCTGAAGTGCAAAACCTCCCAAGTTTTTTGTAACGCCTGCCATGTACGCAAAAGTTTCATCTCGCCTGGAATCCAAAAGGTATGGTTTTCGATTCTTCGTGCTAAACACAATATGGTAGAGAAGCTGTTGATGTGTGCCAGGCATTTTGGCTTTCCTTTCAAGAGTACATTTGATGTTTCGGCAGACGAACATCTTACCGCTGATCGCATCAGGAGCTCAGCGGTTTGGCAGGCAGGCAATGACAGTAGCAGTCCTCATTGTGTCGACCCTGCGGGCCTAATAACCCGTCGGTTATTCTAAACCGGGGCCTGACGGCACCCGGCAAGGGTTGTTAGGACCCTCCGGGCCAGGCGCTGCGAAGCTCGCTTTGAGACCATAAACCGTTATAGACGCTGAAAACCGTTATAGACGCTGAACTCATTCCGCTGCGAGTCATATCTCTTTTTTGACAAGTGAGTTAACGTACATTAAGATCCGAAGAAAGTTGTATGTCCTGATCTATGTTACGGCGGATATTGCTGATATTCGGATCTGTATAAAAGTGAGTTATGCATCCAAACAAAGCTTCACCATGATTAAACACCCGTTCGGAATTGCGGCACTAGTGGTCGGCATTATGGCCCTCGGCCTCGCTGTCATTCCAGGCATCGCGTTGGATCGTCCGCTGCCGTTCGTCCACGAAGAACTACCGCCGCCTGAGCCTGAACAGGAAGGCGGTGTCACGCTCAAATATAAAAAGTTCTCCGTTACGTTCGGTGTCCGCACAAAGGATGAAGACGCCAACCAAGATCACGAGGTGGAACAGAACGGCCCGGCCGCCGTCGATCAAAAAAGGCGAATTGATCGTGATCAATGGCTAAAATGGTTTACCATTTCTGCGGTATCATGCTCGCTAATTGGATTGATTTTGGGTCCGATATCGTGGGCGAGGGAAAAACAACCGGCACTTTCAGGCACTGCTATCGGAATTTGCTGCCTGGCGCTCGTATGGCAATATATCGTCATCGGAATTGCCGTTGGTGTCGCCGTCGCAGTATTGTTGATTGTGTTAAGCAACTTCGCGGGGTAGTGAAGGGTCCATGTAACGCTTGCTCTCAACTACAACTCGAGTCCGTCGCAGACCGATGCGTGTTTCGATACGTGTTTCGATGACATGGCGGTTGCCTGTTCGCGAGAGCTCTGGCGAGCTCGGCTAGGTAACGAAAAGGGGTCTATTGCGGGCTCGCGTCCCAGGCCAATATCGTCGTGTCCATACTACCGGAAAAGATTCGTTGTCCAGGCCCAAACATTACGGTGGTCAAGTCGTCGCGGTGGCCCTTGAATTCGTTTCGCTTTGTCCATGTTGCCACGTTCCAAACTCGAATCAAATCTCCGGAAACTGCAGTGGCCAGATAGCGGCCGTCGCGCGAAAAGGAGAGCGATCTGATGGTATTGGATTCGGGCAATGACCCGAGTCGTTCTCCAGTAGATGTCTTCCAGATACGCCGACCGGTGAGAAAGAATCGGCCGTCGGGTGAAAATGCCAGCGCGCCATAGGCTTCTTTGAGTTCGTATTTTAGCTTCCCGCTGGCGATGTCCCAAACTCGGATCGGGCGGGGCAGTTGTAGTTTCCCTCCTAACCTTTCGACCCGGTTTCCGTCAATAATAATCGAATTGTCAAATGGTTGATAAGCCACGACAAGTGTCTTTCCATCTGGGGAGAGCACTGACCTCGACACTTGTCGGTATTGCGGTTTCTCGGCGTCAGGCACTGCCAGAAAACTCCGCACTTGCTTCCCCGTTTCGAAGTCCCACATTCGCACGACACCATCCTGATTGCCTGCCGAAATGAGTTGCTGGCCGTCGTTGGTGAACATCAATTCGCCGGCATCTCCTTTGAAACCCTTAAAGCAGTCTCTAATTCGGTCGGCTGCGATCTCATACAACTCAATCCGCGAGCCATCGTGGATGGTATTGGGAATCGAGGGATGGGGATACCGGTTTTTTTCGTCCGCTACGGGCCAGACTAGGAACTTTCCATCGGGATTCATCGCAAGATCCTGCTGCCAGCCAGCGTGGAATCTGCGGAGATGCTTACCGCTAGTTCCGTCCCAAATGTTGACGTCGCTATATTGGCCACGCGTGATCACTCGACTGCCATCGGGAGTAACGAGTATTTGCACCACGCCGCTATCCGCTGCTTCCGGCGTGAAAACGACCCAGTCGTTCATACTGTAAGACTTGGCTCGAGGTAGCTCGTACCTGCGGAGTTCCTTACCGGTAGTGAGTTCGTGAACGCGGACACTAAAGTTTTGTTTGGTTACAATCGTCAGTCCGTCGGGAGAGATCGCTGCGGCTTCAATCCCCGATCCCAAAGTAGAGACCACACGGCCTGAGACGAGGTCGAAGATCCGCGTGCCCCCTTGCATATGATTATCGTTGGCGACGATGACCAACTTTCCATCGGACGATAGCGACATGGAGGAAACGGGTATGCCGTGCCGAAATCGGGAAGTCCCAAAACGAAGTGTGCTGCCAGCGGGCAGCGGATCATCCGTTATCTTGTTTTCGTCCATCGCCACGACGTCGCTGTTGCTCGTTAAACTCATCAAGGAAACGATACCAACCATGCACAAGATTAGACTGATCCCGGCACACGCAGAGAGACCGGTGCGTCGGTTGGGCTGTCCTGAAATACGGCGAATCCGTTCGAGTAGTGATCCGTCGGACGCTCCCAATGAGAGCACCGAACTTCTGCCTCGTAGTTCTTCAACTGCGATCAACGCGCGACCATACTCGCGGGGGTTGTCCATCACCCTAACAACCAGGTCGTCACAGCAATGCTCGCGCTCGACACGAATTCGACGAGACAACCACCACACTGCGGGATGATAGAAGAACAGGGTCTCAACCAGAACTTGTAACAGATTGACGACGAAGTCATGTCGCCGAATGTAAGCTAACTCGTGCGCCAGGATCGCTTCCAACTGCGTCGCCGGAATGTTGGTCAAGAGACTCACCGGCAACAGAATCACGGGCCGCAGGTAACCAACAACCAAAGGCACTTGAGCCAAGCTCGACGCCAGAACTCTTACCGTTCGTCGCAACCCTAGTCGCTGTGACACGCGGGCCAACAGCGCCTGCACCGCCTCCGACGCCGGAGAGACACCAATTCGCTTGAGCCTCCGCAGTGTCAGCCAACCCATCAATGGGCGCAGGGAACACAGTACGACACCAAGCCCCCAGACCCTGGGCTGATGAAAATGTGAGCGTTTAGGAGAATTGGAGAATATCAGTATTGAAGAA
>JBLHLE010000918.1:0-3846 GCA_047620805.1 Pirellulaceae bacterium | reverse complement strand
ACGGCGTCCTTCTCGTGCGCACGAATAGCGGCGAACCAACTGATACGTACCGCTTCGTTTTCCTGAAATCGATCTCCCATTTGATCCGCCCAGTAGCGGCACGCAGCCTCTTTCTTGTCAGCTTCGACTCTAGCGTTGAGCACGGTGCCCAATACATGGCTCCAGTAAGTAGGGCTTTCCGCGGGCTTGGCAAGCGGAGTTCGCCAGCCGAAGCCGCCTACCTCGTTGCAGAACAGCAGCATCTTTTCTTGATTGGGAACTCGCAAAGCATAGTGAAAAACGACACTTTTGCGCGCGGTCTCAGCCGCTTTGATATTGCTTTCCCGAAACGCGACCGCCGTACGCCAACGATAAGTCGTCGCCTCTTCGAAATTCTCGCGTTTTTCCATCGCCGTGGCCAGGCTCGCCAGCGCCGATCCCGAACGGGGTTGGCTGACGTACTCTTTGTCTTTCACCAAACGAGCCCAAGTTGCGAGACTCTTTGCTTCGTTGCCATTCTGCGCATGGCACTCACCGATGTAGTAGAGAGCTGCTGCCGCGTATTGGACGTCATCCGGAAAGTAGTCGACGACGTCTTGGTACGCCTTGACGGCCGTATTTCGCTTACCCGATGCATGCAGGCAACGGCCCATCCGCAACAATACGTACGGAAGAGCAGCGCCTTTAGCAAACTCGAACGTATATGCCTTGTACGCGGCGTAGGCCCCCTTGTAGTCCTTCTTGTTGAACAGCTTGTCTGCGTCTTCGACCGCAACCGCTTCGAACGTGTCTAGCTTGGCGAATTCCTTACTCGGATAAACCAGTTCAATGGCTGCGTTGTCTTGCCCCGTTACGACCGAGCAACTCAACGAAAGCGTTCCCACGCACATGACGAGTGTGAAACAATTTCTTCCAATCATCATACCGCTGGTTTCTTTCTTCCACGGGAGAACAATAACTCGACGACAACTTGCCTGAACGGAACGTAGCAGAGGACAACAGGATACAATTTGCAGGCGGGCGATGAGGTGGGCTGGGCAGGTAAATCGTATTGGTGGGAAACCTATCTAAGGTTGCAATTTACCTCGCTAAACTAACGCCAGCAGCGGGAGGGTTGCGCTAGTGCGTAATCGATCCAATTGTCTGTTTCATTTCATTATGGTACAAGAAATGTTTGAATTTAAGAAAAAATACAATGTTTTCAGGAAACACTGAGTGTCAAACACACATCGCGTCGCGTTGATGCTGGACCTTGAATGGCCTTACAAACGGCATGCGAGCATTTTTGCGGGAACGCAGCAATTTGCAGAAGAGGCGGGCTGGCATTCTATCATTGACGAGTTCGCTCACAATACGCTACCTGCGCGGCAGACGAAGTCAATTCCCTACGACGGAATTATCGCTCGCGCGAATACCGAGTTGGCAGTGAAGGCTACTCGACTTGGCGTGCCGGTGGTCAACGTCTGGCTCAGTTCGCCCGCTTGGGACATGCTCCCTGGAGTTTTTGCCGATTTCACAATCAGTGGACGTCTTCAAGCCGAGCATCTTTTGGCCCGCGGCCTGCGAAACTTCGCCGCGGTAATTGCGTTCAGGAATCGCGGACAAGATCTCGAACTGCGCGAGTTTCGTCGTGTCGTCGAATCCGAGGGTTGTACTTGCGTGTCCGCCAAAGTTCCGCAAAGCCTCTCGCGAAGTCTCGCACACTGGCGAAAGACCGAAAGGGTGATTGCAGCATGGATGGAAGAGTGGCAGTTGCCGATCGGCGTGACGGTTCGCGGCGAGGATCTCGGACGCCTGATCGTTCAAATGTGCCACGAGCGCGGCTGGCGCGTGCCGCAAGATGTAGCAATCATCGCTGGCCAAAACGAAGAAACATTGTGTGAGCACCCGCGTCCGTCCCTCACCAGCATGGAGATCGGGTACGAACGCATCGGATATGAAAGTGCCAGGCTGCTACAAAGCTTGATGGATGGCGAACAGCCACCAACCAATCCCATCTTTTTGTCACCGCAAGCTCTCGTGGTTCGTGAATCGACCGACTTCTTCGCAGTCAAAGACGAATTGGTGGCGGCGGCGCTCGAGTTCATATCAGCCAACAGTCACCGCCGCATCGGCCAGGACGATGTATCGCGAGCGGTGTCTGCCGAAACGAGAACACTCCAACTTCGTTTCCGTAAGGTCTTGAACCGTCCAATCGCCACGGAGATTCGACGCGTACGAATCGAGCGAGCCAAACGCGAACTGACCCAGAGCGATCGTCGCCTTGCCGATATCGCCCGCGATGTCGGTTTTGGCCAAGCCATGCGAATGCGAGAAATCTTCGTCCGGGAACTGGGCGTCACGCCGAGTGAGTACCGCAAACAGCGAAGATTGGAGCCGGAGGCGTAGTTTCGAGGGCTTCGAAGGAATCTCTGCTTCTGGTACGATTACGACTAACGGCCGTTGAGTGAAACTCCTACCTGTTGTCAAGCAGCTAGGGACGTAGCGCAACGGCAAGGCCAGGCTCCTGTTAGCGCGGGGGTCGGGCCGTTTTTATTTGAAAGTCTTTATTTTTTGGCCGTCTTTGTCTTACGTGCGGATCTGTTTCGTTTTTTCTTGTCGACGGCTGGCTTTTTGTTAGCAGGATTCTCATTCTCCTGTTGCCCGCTGAGCAGCTCCTTTAGATAGGGGGCATATGCCTCATCGTCTCGCCAAAATCGTCGAGCGGGCTGATTGGGATCGACTTTGCCTTGTGGATAATCCTTTCCGACAACGCTGGCTTCCACGGTTTCGTTCCAAGCCAAATAGGCAACTTTCAAGCGTTGCGCGATCTCGGGCTGTTCGTCGATGAGATTCGTGCTTTCAGTTTTATCTGCTACCAAATCATACAGTTCAAATTTGCCGCCCAGCGATAACAGCTTGAAGTCGTTGTCGATAATGACGCCGCGATCGCGATGCCGAAACGTAAGTGGTTTGGACCGCGGACCTATTTCCGCTTCAAACAGCGGGCGCAAGCTAGAGCCGTCCTGAGGTGATAACATCGATGACTGCGGAAGCTTCGCAACTTCAGCCAATGTCGGGAAGATATCGACGGTACCAGCGGGATACTTTGTAACTCGAGGTTTTTTGATCACGGCGGGCCATTCAATAATTCCGGGCACTCGAAGTCCGCCTTCGTACATCAAATTTTTATTGCCACGCAAGCCTCCAACCGTTTCACTTCCGTAACCACTGAGCCCACCGTTATCGCTGTTGAACCACAAAAGTGTATTGTTTGCGACATCCATCTCCCGTAGTCCCGCCCGCAATGCGCCTACACTGCGATCCATGGCGACGAGTTCGGCGAGATGGTTTTGACGACCGTTGGGCAATTTGGCAAACGCTTTGCGATCCTCTTCGCTGCCAATCATGGGAGAATGCGGTGAGCCGTACCAAATCACGATGAACAGCGGCTCATTTCCGTCTTTCTTAGCGCGAATGAATTCCAAAGCTTCGGCGACGATGATCTCCGAGGAATCTCCTCGATGGCGTTCGAACTCTCCCATCCGCGACATCAAAGGATCCCGATCAAAGAAGTTGGTTACCGACAACCAATGCTCAAAGCCAAATGCTCCCGGACTGTGAGTGTCAGCTTTCAGAATCGGGACACCCGGTCCGCGCAAGCCATTGAGGTGCCACTTACCAAAATGCGCCGTGAGGTAACCCGCATTTCGCATTGCCTGCGCAATGGTCTTCTCCTGCAATCGCATTGGAAAACCGTGATCATGTACGCCAGTGCGATCATTCGTTCGGCCAGTCATCACGGTTGAACGCGTCGGTGAACAGTTCGAGGCTCCCGCATAGAAACGGTCGAAACGAAGGCCATTCTGCGCCATCGCATCCAAATTC
>JBLHLE010000917.1:0-3851 GCA_047620805.1 Pirellulaceae bacterium | reverse complement strand
GTTCGGCTACGGTGGTCAGTTGTGTTTGATAGTTGCGCCAGCGACCTACTGAAGACCGATACACTGGCTGGCGGACAGCAAAGGAGCTGGGAGTGCGAATGGTCCGCTGTTGGTCGTAGAAACTGAGGCACGACTCGTCCCACTCGACACCGCAGAATTCGACGAGTCGACGAATTTCGCTAGCAGGGTTGTCGACCAGCGATTCGTAGTCAATCGAAGTCATTTGAATCGGCAGGGTCTGTTCCCAGTGCTTCATCAGTCGATCGTAATGCACGTAGTAGTCGGCAAATGACTCAAGGTCCGTCGAGTAGTCGATGTACTCAAAATCTTCGAGATAGCATGAGACACAAGTATCGAGAGGATGACGACGGCAGTGAATCACGCGACTATCGGGAAACAAAGTTGCAATCAGCCCCAGATGGAGAAAGTTATCGGGCAGCTTATCGACGACACGAATTGACGCTGCATCCAACGAACTAATTCGTTGCAAATACTGAGTAGCCAATCGGCCGGCCGTTTCTGGAGTCAATTCGCTCATGCAATCGGGATAGGAGCCTCCGTCCGTGGAACTGCGTTGGGACGAATCCAAGCGTTGGCGAATTTGTTCGAATTCATTCAACTCTCCGGCACCGTAGATGTTGGAATGACTGGCCAGAATTTGCTCAATGAGCGAAGTGCCAGAACGCGGGATTCCGACAACGAAGACAGGGCGGTCGCTAGTATTGCCGTGTTTCGCACTAGCGAAATGCGACTTAGAAAAGAACTGTATCAATCGATCTACAAACTCCTCATGACTACGATAAGTCATGCGTTTAACACGCTGGCTATTCGCGGCGATCGCGTGACTCCACGCGGTTTCGTATTGCTGAACGCGGTCGTAGTATTTCCCTAAACAGTAGTTTGCCGCAGCCTTATTGTCATCCGGAACGGTGGGGGATTCGACCAGCTGTGCCAGGCGGTGCGCGTCGTCTTGGTCGATTCCCTTGGCGCCTATTTTGCTCAGCACAGAGAACGCTCGACAGTAAACGGGATGACGATTCAGCACGTCGCGAGCGATGAGCTCCGCCTTGTCGAATTCACCCGTCTGGACGTAGATGCCAGCGAGGTTGGTGGCGGCCAACGGGCTTTCTGGATCGAACTGAATGGCCAGAGAGAGACTTTCGATCGCCTTCTCCGTATGCCCCATGTTGTTGAGGCTGAGTCCTAGGTTGTTGAGGCCTTCGGTCGACTTTGGATTGAGGCGGAGCAAATGGTACGAAAACTCAACGGACTTCGCGTTGTTCCCCAGCACGCGCATAGAAATACCCAGGTTCAGCAAGGCGGATTGGTGATCGGGTTTGATTTTCAATGCCTGCAGATAATACTGAATGGCGCTCTGATACTCGCCACAGTGGAAATGAGCATTTCCCACGTTTACTAGCGGTTGATACGCAGTGGGGGCCAATTCGATCGCCCGCTGCAGAGTCTTGATCGCGTCGCGAAAACGACCAACTGCAATATAAGTTACGCCGAGATTAATGTAGTACTCGGCCGCATCGGGGCGGATGGTGATTGCCCGCTCGATTAACTCGATGGCTTTCTCGTTCTGTCCGTTTTGGTGAGCCAAAACACCCAACAGATGAAGTGGGTCCGGCAGATGAGGCTGCGACTCGCAGATCGAAGAGTATAACTCCGCCGCTTCCGCGAGTTGTCCCGATTGGTGAAGTTCAATTGCGCGACCTAGTTCATCCTGTACCGAACCCATCTGCGTCCCTTCATAAATCGGATCCTGCGCCGGTGCAAAATATCGCGGCGTCACTAAAGACGCGAAGTGGAGATTGGACACTCGATCGTCAATGTCAGTTGCGTGAAAATCGATCGCCCCACCATTGCCCCACGAATTGCCCCACGAATTGCGACGTTAAATTCGCAGGAGCTGGCGTCGAAATGGTCCGAATGCGTGACTATTGAACAGTTACTGTCGCCAAACATTTCGCCGAAGCGCCTTCAGCTAGATCGGTTTCGAACATAATTGACTGAACAATCCTCCGCGGTTTGTCGTCGGCAGTAAACACTACTGGCACGCGGTGCAAAGTTTTCGATTCAGGGGAGGGTTGTACATCGAAGCAGCCGTCGTCACAGCTAACTTTCGTTATCCGAAAAGGCATCTTGGCGCGGACGATCAAATACTTAGTCACGGAATGATTCACCGGGACGACACCCATCGTCAGCGAGCCTGGATCGATCGTAATTGGCGATTGAATGATTCCCCCAATGGGGATACTAATCGTTTTATTGTCGACATCGTTGGTGACGATGGTCAATTGGTCCTGCAAGTAGCCAGCGGGAGCGGAAGCTTTGAGGCGGACACGCATTTCGTATTCAGTTTTTCCTTTCCGACGCAGTTTTTCCTCCAACTCGACTTCATAGATGCCACTTTCAGCTCGCACATCTACGATCTGCCAACCGTCCGAACCGACGTGGGAAATGTTCACCGCTCGCTCAACCCGCGATCCCTGCCGTGCCGCTCCAAAGTCCACCAAGCCAGGGTTGATCGCGATGTCGCCACGGATGTTGCCCACTACCTCGAGTTGAACCTCGGCCGCAAAAGGCTTGTCGATCACAACCGTGATGGTGGCACTCTTGTAGCCTAAGAAAACCTGCGTGTTGAAGTCAGCAATGATCGCCCCTTTTTCCCAAGTCTTTAAGCTGGAATTTTTGATTTTGGGCGTCGTGCATCCACAGCTACTGCGGACGGCAGAGATATGAAATTCTTCCTCGTAGATGTTCTCGTACGAGAATTCGAAAGTAGCTGTCGACCCACGAGCCACCGTGCCGAAGTCGTGTTTCGTTATTTTGAACATCTTCGTAGCCCACTCTTGCGCCACGAGTTGTGACGTTAGACCGAACGTCAAGAATGCTACTATTAAGAGTCGAGTCAACACTCACTTCTCCTCCGCCATCAGCTCTCGAAGATCTTCGTCAACGCCAGCCATCCCAACGTTTCCCGCAGATAACCGACCACGCAACCTTTTGGTCGTCCTATCAGAAAATGACACAACGAGTAATTGTAGACTATATCGGCTAAACGGATTATTCGGCAAACCCGAGTGTTGAAACTTAATGAATCCGATTTAGGATTCCACCTCTTTCGACGCCAGCTTTGCCTGTCTGCGCAAACTGCGCGTTTTCACGCCCATGCACCCTTTGTATTCCGCCGAGGTCCTCTCGTCTTCCCCTCTCAAAATGCTACGCTGTGCATTCTTCGCCAGACCATCTGCTTGCATGCACTGCTATCGCAGGCTATTTTCGTCGGTATTCGCCTTTTTGGAGACTTTTCCAGATGACTTTTGTAACTCACCTTGAGTCCGCGATTGACGGTACTCATTTGCCTGCGGATCAAATTCAAACACTTCACGAAGGCCGTCCGCTCTGGGTCCGCTACGATTTGGACAAAGTAGCTAAGACCATGACCAAAGAGTTGGTTGCAAGTCGCGGCAACGACATGTGGCGTTATCGCGAATTATTGCCAGTTGACGAAAGCACGGAGATCATCACGCTCGGCGAGGGGATGAGTCCATTGTTGAGTTGCCCGGATCTCGGCAAGCACTTTGGCTTATCCAATTTGATGGTGAAGGACGAGTCGCAGCTCCCGACGGGGAGTTTTAAGAGCCGTGGGCTGGCGATGGCAATCACGATGGCACACCGTTTTGGCATCAAGCGAGTGGCCTTGCCTTCGGCTGGAAACGCAGGTGGTGCGGCCGCAGCATATGCTGCTCGCGCCGGAATGGAGTGCTATGTCTTCAT
This sequence comes from Pirellulaceae bacterium, assembly GCA_047620805.1. Taxonomy (GTDB): domain Bacteria; phylum Planctomycetota; class Planctomycetia; order Pirellulales; family Pirellulaceae; genus JBLHLE01. The sequence continues at coordinate 65 of JBLHLE010000917.1, read as the reverse complement.
GCCAGAAGACACTCCGATCATTAATCAATACGAAGCCACGTTGGCTGGCGCGAAGACGTACCTGG
>JBLHLE010000916.1:0-3856 GCA_047620805.1 Pirellulaceae bacterium | reverse complement strand
CACGTTTCTGCGGAATCGTCGCGACTGGTGTCGGGAGCAAGGAAGCGAGTATCTGTTGGTCGTTGCTCCTAATAAATCTTCCGTTTATCAACACTATATACCGTCGCGTGTCACTCCCTTGCACGACCAGTCCCGTCTGGATCAGATTTTGGCCAGTCTGCCAAATGATCTTCAGGGGCACATCCTCGACCTGCGTCCAACATTGCGAGCAGCGGCGACTACTGAACAAGTCTTTCATAAAGCTGATTCCCACTGGAACGATCGTGGAGCCTATTTAGCATATGCATCGATCTTGGAGCAGCTGGCCAAAAGGCGACCGGGAAGCTGGGCGGAGCCCGTTGGCGTTGACCGAGTCGCGGATGAAGTCAGTGGCGACGGCGACTTTGCCCATCTGCTTAAATGCAAAGAGTTGTGCATGGAGTCGCGTCCGAAATATGAAATTCGAGGTGGTGCCCGCTCTCGAGAAATTGAGTTCGATCTCGATACTCTCGGCGTGTTGACCCCAACGGAGGATTGGCCGTGGTTTGCCAAGCAACTTGCGTTCGAGCAGATTGATAAGGAGCGGGACTTGCCGCGAGCCGTCATGCTCCGCGATTCGTTTACGTCCGCCATGGTTCAGTTCATGGCGGAGAACTTCGAGCGGGTAACTTTCTTGTGGCAACCGAATTTCAATGCGACAGACAAAATGCTCAACCACCTAGACGCCAAGCATGTACTGGCAGAAAAGCCGGACTTCGTGATCGAGGAAGTCGTGGAACGCTACATGGCCTACGACCCGCCAGGCGTAGAAGTTGAACAAAATCCGGCCGACGATATCGACGATATCGACGATATCGACGGAATCTACGCCTCGAAAGAGTAAGTTCTAGCGGATTTCGTTTCGCCGACGCGACAAGCGTTCGACAAGATGCGTCGGGCCGCGTGTATTTGACTCTGCGCCTCGCTGCCGCCGCCTGCTACGGACTCAGCGCTAGGTTCTTCCGAACAAACTCGCTGGAGCGAGTCGAAACTTCGGCGTTGGCTCCTGCGACTCCATGTCCCGCACCGGGTACCACCATCAATTCCGATTCGCTCCCCAGCTTTTTGAGCCGCTTGTCGAGATCGATGGCGTGCTGAATGGGCACAATGAAGTCCTTATCCCCGTGCACCAAAAGAACCGGTGGATCGTCTTCACTGGCAAAACTAATTGGCGACACATCGGTCATTTTCTCTTTCGACATATCTTCGGCGGGCGTGCCGGGTTCGTACCCCAAAAGCTGGCGATAGGCCGGATGATCGTGCTTGATTTTCCCTAGTAGCGACCAGTCCGTCGGACCCGCAAAACTAACCGCACAAGCGACTCGCGAAGAATATCGCTCCACGGCATCTTTCGATTTTGCATTGGCAACATCGTCGTGCAAAGCAACCCACAGCGACAGGTGCCCACCGGCTGAACCGCCGGTCGCCCCAATTGCTTGAGGATCAATGTTCCATTTCTTGGCGTTGTGACGGACGAATTGAATCGCTCTCATGCAGTCGTTGACCTGAGCCGGGTGTGGCGCCACATTGGTAAACCGATACTCCACGGAAACAACACTGAGCGAACCTTCCTTGACGGCCGAGCGGAGCCAGCCTGGAATCTGATTCTTCGAACCCGCCCGCCAGCCACCGCCGTGAATATAAACCATCGCTGGAGTCGGCTTGTCGGATTTCGCCAAATACACATCCAACTTCTGAGCCGGATCTTCGTCGTCGTACGCCAAGTCCTTATGTGTCGCGACTTGCTGAGCGAACAAAACTCCCGTTTCAACGAATCCCGGTGTAACGATTCCCGATACAGCGATTCCCGATACAGCGGCACAAATCAATGCGGCTAAGGTGTGACTTCTCATGGTCTAACTCCGTATTGCAGTATTTTCTCTGTTGCTAAAAATGTTTTGTTTCTTTGGATGGCCAACAGATGATACGGCCGGAAGAATTCGAACGCAAGGAAACAGGACAAAAGACCTCGTCTGGCCGTTGCGACAAATCTTTTTATCTTTTCCACCTGCGGAAAACGAACCGTTTGCCATCGATCGTGTCTCTAAGCGAGAAGACCGACTGCCGGTTGGATTACATGATCCATAATCAAGAGTTGCAGGTCCAAGTCCTGCCTGCCCAACTTTTGTTCGTCGGGCGGTAGCTCAATTGGTAGAGCGACTAGTATCTGGCCAAATCCTCGTCGGTCCCTACTTAAAAAACAACGCGTTTCGATTTCAAGTGCAAATTCGGAGATGCGGGTTCAAGTCCCATCGATGGTGCATATCGCCTTCGTCGTTTAAGGGTAAGACGCCGATTTGAAATCAACTTGCGACGCGGCCGATTTCGACCCGCCAGATTTCGACGACCTGTCGGATCCCTCCAGGAGAAGCGACGACGTCCAGACAATAATTTCAAAACACAAACTCGACTGCGGGAGTGGATCCATGGTCAATAAGACATTATTCTCTGGCATTACTAGTTTGCTGCCGCGGTTCAATGTAGCGAACAAGGCGGGCGGCCAAGCCTATCAACTCGCGGCGCAGCAAGCCCTGGCTCAGCTGGCGGCTACCGGTTCGTATACCGGAACATGCTACGCCTCCTCGCAAAAACTCAACTCGACGACGTTCGTCAGTTGATTGGCGAAATCGATGACATAAACGACTTTTGCGTTGGAGAGAAGTGAAGCAACATTGAGTCGACTTGACTAAATTGCCAGGTTTACTGGCGAAACCCCTTCCGACCTGGGCTGTGCAAAACCGGGCATTTTCGTGAAACATGATGTTTTCCAATGAGGACGTTTTCGTTCCGCTGGACATCGGCTCATTTACCACGAAGTGGCGACACCGCTCCACCAACGAGAATTTCCCGACTTGCACAAAGACGCGGTAGTGCGGCACAATGGACGCGTACTGACGAGTGTTCTGTAACGTACGAGAAACAAAAATGGCATACGACGACGACCAGGCGGAGAAACTTCGCCTCGCCCTGAGTCACTTGGACGGGATCACTGAAAAGAAGATGTTCGGTGGACTTTGTTTCATGCTCAGCGGGAATATGCTCTGCGGTGTTCACAAAGGGGGCGGCATGGCCCGAGTCGGCAAAGAGCACGAGCCGCGAGCCATCGCGTTCGACGGAGTCGACCCGCTCTCATTTACTGGTCGCAAAATGGGCGGCATGGTGGATTTGAGTGCCGACGCACTTGACGACGACCGAGTTCTCTCCGCTGTCCTAGAAATGGCGATCGATTTCGTTGCCGAACTCCCACCGAAATAGCCGCTCGCGGACTTCTCTTCATAATTGCACGCCAAGCCATCGCCCTTCCGCAACCGTTTTGGGTGTACAATACCGTCCTCCTCGTTTGCTGCTGTAGCAACGAAGCATCTTCACCTGTTCGCTTGGTACGAGAATGATGCACTCCAAGACTGTATTGCTGACAACTGCGATTTTCCTGCTCCTCGGCATCGCGCTTAACGGCGTCACTCTGCATGGGGACGACCCGAATGCGAACGACTTGAATGTGGACGACCTAAATGTGGACGACAATTGGCCGCAGTTTCGCGGTCGACAATCCAGCGGCGTCGGAAAAGGACGTCCTCCTAGGAAATGGAATGTCGAGACGGGTAAGAACGTGGAGTGGAAGACGGAGCTATTAGGACTTGGGCACTCGGGTCCAATCGTTTGGGGCGACCGCGTCATCGTTACCACTGCGATCAATTCATTGAACGAGCGTCCGAGCCTCGCCAAGGGATGGTCGGGAGGTGCTGGTGAGCCGGCGGAAGAGACGGGGGAGTGGACTTGGCGAGTTATCTGTCTCGACCTAAATACTGGCAAGCAGATCTGGTCGTCGGACGCCACT
>JBLHLE010000915.1:0-3862 GCA_047620805.1 Pirellulaceae bacterium | reverse complement strand
GAAAATAGCGGTAACACTCAAGACTTCTTTGAGGTGCTGGTCGACGGCGTTCAGCAGCTACAGATCGATGCTTCCGAACAAACCAACTATCTAAATTACACGCTGGTCACCGTTGACTTATCAAGTTTCGCGGACAACCAAGAACACGCGATTCGCTTCCGCGGTGAATTGTTTGGCGGCGGTCAAACAAGTTTCTTCGTCGACGACATCAAGCTCTCCAGCGCAGGTGCAGCCTCCGGACACCAAGTGACGGTCGGACCAGATGCGGCGGCGATCGGCGTGGACTTTGGAGCTCGCCTCGAGCAACCGGATCCCGGTGAAATCCACGGCAATCTGTATTACGATTTCGATCAGAACCAAGTTCGCAATGGCGTGGAGCCCGGGTTGGAAAACTGGGAGGTGTTTCTCGACGAAAATAACAACGGAATTCGGGACGAACAGCGAGTACTTTCGATCGCCCGTGGTTTCGTAGCCGATGATGCACAAACGACACTTGGCTCTCACGGGGTGAGCGGATTGACGGGAGTGATTACCGACTTAAATGTTGTGCTCCTTGCCGACCACGCTATTATCTCGGAACTCGATGCTGTCTTAATTAGCCCAGCCGGAACTCGGGTCATCCTTTTCTCCAACGTAGGTGGCACGGGCTCCAATTTCTCGACGACTTCCCTGGATGACGAGGCGGCGATCAACATCTCTGCAGGGACAGCACCTTTCGCGGGAGCGTTTCAGCCAGCCGGATCGCTAGCGGATTTCGACGGCGAGAGTCCGCTGGGGGTCTGGTCGCTTGAAGTCACCGACGGAACGGCGGTCAACGAGGGCTTCTTCTTTGGTTGGGCGTTATCGTTCGGCACCGGCGAAATGGAATTGTTAACCCAAGCGGACGACAACGGTGATTACTCCTTCCTGGACGTTCCCCCGGACAACTACGATATCACCCCCATTGTTGCGCCGGGCGGCTGGATTCAAACCACTCCGCTGGATAACGGTTCGGAACAAGTTTCAGACGGTGGTTTTGAATTGGGTCGAAACAACCCGCAATGGACGGAGTTGTCGACCAATCGCCCCTCGCCAATTTGCAATCCAGTAAGGTGCCTGCAAGCCGACGGCACCAATGGTACCAATAGTGGAATTTATTGGGCCTGGTTCGGCGGCGAAAGCACTGCGGAAAGCGGTTCGCTCAGCCAAACGCTTAACATTCCAGCCAATGCCACAAATCTCGCTTTGCAATTGCTGATTACGGAAGCCAACGGTGGCGGAAGCGATGTGTTTGAAGTTTTAGTTGACGGCAACGTCCTCTTTTCTGCCAATGACTTGCAACAAGCTACGTATGCTACCTACCAAGAAGTTCTGGTCGATGTCTCTGCGTTCGCCGATGGCCAACAGCATAACTTGACACTGCAAGCCAACACGCTGGGTGGTGCGGCGACGAGTTTCTTTGTCGACGATGTGTCTCTGATTGCCGGGCCGCCTGTTGCGACCGCCATCGAAGTCGATCTCGGCAACGCTGAAATTGTGCAAGATCAAGACTTTGGTTTTTGGACCCCCAATCAACCACCGCAAGTCGTTTCTGTGGAGGTAAACACAGACCAAATCGATCCGCCAGATCTTGCCAAGGGTGTGCAGCCAACGACTTGGGCGGTACAGCGGTCCATGGTCCGTACTGTGGTCGTGACATTCGACGAGGACGTTTCCGCGGACGAGACTGGCTTCCGCTTTACCAATCTAGGAGTGAACGCCGACAGCGACCCCAATGTCGCGGTCGCGATCCTGCCCTCGCAGGTCACCGTAGTCGATAACGTCGTGACGCTATTGTTCGATGGTGACAACGTCTTGGAAGAAGGCGTGTACCAACTTGATGTCCTCCCCACGGTTGTCGATATCTTTGGCGCTCAACTAGACGGCGATGGCAATGGCGTCGGTGGCGACGAACATACGACCGTCGGTTCGGAAGAAAATGCCCTGTTCGCGTTGACTGCGGAATGGAATGGAGACGGCGGTGTCAGTGTGTTTGACTTCTCGACTTTCTCCTATTGGTTCGGTTCCGCCGTCGGGCCAAACGGCGCGCCACATTACGCCGACAACAGTGGTGACGCGGGCGTCAGCGTATTCGACTTCTCTGGGTTCTCCGTGAATTTCGGTAAGTCGATCGCATTTCCCGCGGCATTCGCGGCGATGCAGCTAACCCCGCCGGCGGCGATCTTAGACCAGCACGGTGCAGTTGAGGGCAGTGCAGTTGAGGGCAGTGCAGTCGAGGGCAGTGCAGTTGAGGGCGGTGCAGTCGAGGGCAGTGCAGTCGAGGGCAGTGCGGCGGTCGACGGCGAATTTGCACTAATCCGGCGCGACAATCCGCTTTTTGGAACACTCGCGCCTCCAGCAGCCCGGGAAGAATTGCCGCTAAAAGTTGCAGCGGAAGCGGTCGACCAAGCGTTGCTCGAACTAATTGACGTCGAATTCTAGCGAGCAGAATCGACGGCGATTCTGAGTTGACGGCGATTCTGAGTTGACGGCGATTCTGAGTTAACGGCGATTGGTCTCGTTCTCTCAATCTTAGATTGGAAACGAGACCAATTTTTCTTTCGATCGGCGGACGCTTAGGATGAACAGCCAACGGCGGCTCAATGTGCGTAAGACGCTCGGTCGATTCGGCGAATACGGTCTTCGACGAGGTTTGTCATCCATTCGGCCAGAGTCGGAATGAGATCAACCATTCCGCCATAATAGCTTCCAAGTACGGGAATGAAGCTGACAGCGGTTTTAAGACCGCCGATCAAAAGAGCCTCTCGTTGGCTGAAATGGCGGGTGGCGCTGACGTAGGTTGTCAGTCCGCCGTGGATGTTGCCTAGAGCACTGGCGAAGCTGGCAGTCTTGCCAACAACATCTTCGAGTCGCGGCCGAGCCCACAGGAACGGTTTAATACGTTCGCCCCACGTGGCAACTTCGGAAAGAGCCGACCCAACTCGATCCCAATCGGTTGTAGTGCTGCCTTCAATTTGGATGTCGATGGTCTGAGTTTGTTGGTCGAAATTCTTTATCGCGTCTCGAACCAACTCAAGCCGTTCGTCGACGGCATTGGCGAAGCTAACGAACGGGACGGGGACATCGCTAATCAGCATCTTGTCGTGGAAGAGCTTCTTTGGACCACCGTAGTAGTTCCAGCTTTCGGTGTTGTCAGACCAAACTCCGCCTTGGCTTTCGTAGTAATTGAAGGCTTCATTCAGATCATCGATACCAAGGCCTGCGCCGGTGTAGCCGCATTTCTCCAGCTCCTTGGTCATCTGTGCCTGTTGCGTAGAATCTCCACAAGCATCGATGTTTTGCCGGGCGTCATACCAAAACTGAAAAACTCGGTTTGCAAAACCGATTCGACTTCCGCTGTTGGTGCCACTTCCCCAGTCCGCAGTTACATCCGCTCGCTCTAAGCGAGCGCGGACGTTCCCTTCCCAATAATCGTTCATTCGCCAGTGCCTCCTCCGAGTCCCAGAAACGCGGAAATACGTTCCTTTCGGCTCTTCTCTACTCTAGTTCTCGTTCTTGGTGCTCTAGAGTTGTGGGGATTCTGCAAAGATTAATTGAGAGCGGTGAGCAACCTCTTCCCGTCATATTCGTTGCGACCGATGGAAGCATGACTGATATAGCTAGCGCGATCGACGGGACGACCGTTTACCTGTCGTCGGTTCAACCGTGCTTTGGTCGTAGATCGAGCGTACCGCCAATCACCATCATCGCCAAAGTTCCGGCACACCAAAGTCCGTTGCAACCGGCAACTCCCATTGCGAAAACAGAAGTAAAACCAACCATCAGCAACGCGGCGAGGAATGCCCACTGCAAAAGATGATGAAAGCGAGTCTGTTCGCTCAAC
>JBLHLE010000914.1:0-3865 GCA_047620805.1 Pirellulaceae bacterium | reverse complement strand
TTCAAACCGTTCCGGGTCTCACGCCACCGGTCGTCGAGCCGATTCGACAGGCCGAGGAACTTCACATTCGACTACGGCCCGATGATTTGGCGTTGCACGGCGTAACCCGAGCCTACGTCGCACAAATCCTGCAAACGGCTCTGCAGGGCGAAGTCGTATCGCAGGTATTGGAAGGCCAACGCCGCTTCGATCTGCTTATCCGATTGGAAGAAAGCTATCGCACGGACTATGCCAATCTGGGAAAGTTGCGTATCGATCTGCCCAACAACCGCGGACAGATTGAATTGCGAGAATTGGCTGACATCGGCGAAGGCACTGGTCCCAACGCGGTGAATCGCGAAAACGCGCGTCGCCGTATCGTCATTCGCTGTAACACCCAGGACCGCGACTTGGCCAGCGCCGTCGCCGAGATAGAGCAGCGCGTCCAAAGCCAAGTTGTCCTACCCGAAGGATATTTCATCGAGTACGGAGGACAATTCGAGAGTCAGCAGCGCGCCACTAGACTCATTCTTATTCTGGCAGGCGTTTCGATCGTGGGCATGTTTGTTGTATTGATGGTCTTGTTTCCATCAGTTCGGATCGTGCTCCAAATCCTCAACGCACTGCCGACCGCATTCATTGGTGGCGTCATAGCGCTGGTGCTCACGCAACAAGACCTAACAGTAGCCAGTCTCGTGGGCTTCATTTCGCTCGGCGGAATCGCCGTTCGCAACGGCATTTTGCTGGTGACACACTACATCCATTTGATGGGAGAAGAAGGTGAGGAGTTCACGCAACAGATGATATTGCGCGGCAGCCTGGAGCGGCTAGCCCCGGTGCTGATGACTGCGTTGACCGCGGGAATCGGGCTTGTGCCGCTGGTGCTAGGCGGCCAAGAGCCAGGACGCGAGATCCTCTACCCCGTCGCTACCGTGATCTTAGGCGGCTTGGTCACTTCGACTTTTTGTGAATTCCTGATTCACCCCGGTTTGTTCTGGAAATTCAGCGGTCAGGACGCGGCAAAGGTCGCGCGTCTACATGAACTGGACGAATCGGAGCACCCAATTAACTAAACCTGATCCTTGCCAGATTTCCGTCATGCCGCGCGGCATGCACTGGCGTTACTCGTTGAGAGGAGTTTGAATCGATGAAGAAGATTGAATTGACACTGACGTCGCTGCTCGCGATAAGCACGCTCGCTATTGTTGCCGGATGTGGCGGCAGCCAAGACCCAGCCCCCGCCGGGACACAGGGCAACGAGCAACAACAATCTGGCGACCACGGACATCCACACGGCGGCCACAGTGCCGGGCCCCACGACGGAACGCTCGCTGATTGGGGCGGCGGCAAATTCCACGTTGAGTTAACGGTTGACCACGACAAGCAGGAAGCTACGGTCTACGTTCTGGGCGACGACGAAAAGACCCCGTCCCCGATCAAGGCGACGGAAATCCAACTCAGTATCAGTGATCCGGCGATGCAAGTCACGCTGAAGGCCGCGCCGCAAGAAGGTGACTCGGAAGGTTCGGCCTCACGTTTCGTGGGCAATCACGAAAGTCTCGGTGTCGTCCAAGAGTACGCTGGTACGATTACGGGTGTCGTCGACGACACGCCCTACTCCGGCGACTTCAAAGAAGAACCACACACGCACTAGACGTCATCGTTATTCCACACTCTGAAACGTACTCAAAGCCGTCACCTCTGCGGCGACGATCGTTGCCGTCGCCGAGGTGTCTGGCCGAACTCTCAGCTGGGCGCGCTGTTGTTGACCCAGCAGGCGCAAGTGGAACTTGGCAAGCACGTAAAAGAGCGACACCAACTGGCGACATTTCGTCCCGCGCACAAACAGCATCTTCAGGCCTCGCACGTGATTTGGCTAGTCACTCACCATTTCGCTGCAAATAGAGAAATCACCAGAGCTTCCGCGTAGGTGGCGAATTCCAACTCACGAAAATGATAAATCCAATAAAAACAAGAAGACCAGCAAACAACATCGCATTCCAAAGGTCTGGGTGAATTAGCAAGTCAATAATGAAATAGCCAAGAATCAAAGCGCTAAAGCCGCAGACGAAGAGCAACTGCAGCCAGCTAGGACGTCCAGCTCGCGGCGTCGTTTCGCCACGGGTTGATCGACTTTTACTTTTCCGATGCTTTGCTCGCCTTTTCATGCTCCGCGACATCCTCGCCTCCGTCAAATTCTTGCCAAGGTTGCCGCCTTTGCACCAACGCCGAATCGACTGCACCACCAAGCGTCTCACAACGAAGGTGCGCTGGGCGCAAAGGGTGCCAGCACGCACGTAAAATCGCGAGCACACTATCTCTCCCGTTCACGGACGCAAGTCTCACCGTCACGACGCCTTCGACTTCCGATCGACATCCAGACGAATGGAAAACGTCAGTTAATGCTTATGCCCATCGTCATGACCGTGGTCATCGTGGTCATCGTGATGATCGTGGTGCTCCACTTCACCTGAAAATGGCGTGCCATTGATCGTAATGCGCAACTTGCCCGTCGCCTCATGTACGTGCAACGCTTCGAAGAGAGTTTTGTCGGTCGCATCGAATCGCGATGCGATTCCGTTAGTCGATCCATTCGCCGTTAGTTCGAATGACTTGCCTTGGCCGTCCACGACCAAATTCATCACGATCGACGGCTGATCGATGGCTAGTTCCTTCATGTCCGTGTCGAGGACATACACCGTTACGGAACTTGCCAGTTCGTTTTCTACTAATTCAGCGTGGTATTCATGGTTGCGTCCCATTTCAATCACATGACCACCGTGCGGCCCTTCGTGTTCCGCGGCGTGATCGTGTCCGCTGTGGTCGTCGTTCCCACCCGTGGCGGGCGGTGGACCGGACATCTCTATGGGTGAGTCATTACTCGCCGTTGGTGGTACACAGCCACTCGAAACGGTCAAAGAAAACAACGTGGCCACAACACAAATTCCATGAAACATACTTCTCATCTTTTTGTCCTTCATTTGGGAAATCGTCAACGACTTCGTCGCTTGCTTTGCATTTAACCGGAGACGTCATGTGAAACGAACTATTTTAAACGGCGGTGTCCGCGCCTCGACAATAGGTTGTCTCGACAGGACACTGCCTATAGATGATTTGGCTATGAGTGGGAGACACCAGGCATTGGGCTCCGTACTCTAAATGACTCGATCAATGGGCGTGTCTGGTTTCAAAACCACTGGCTTTAAGCCACTTCTCCCACTGATGTGCCTGATCGTGGCTTTTCAGCGAGATGCGGCGCCATTGGCGACAGACGAAGCTAACGTCGTAGTGTCCGCCGTGCGATCCTTTCTTCACTTCGCAGCCCAGCTTCGCCAATGTTGACGAATTCGAATCTGCAATGTTTGAGTCATCGAAGTGCGCCGTTTTCCACGTCGTCGCACGATAGTCTACGACGAATTGGTCGGCTGCAGCCGCCGACTTGCCACTCATTACACCAAACGCCGAGACCGCGACAAACACCAACGTACACACTGTGATTTTTCGTGCAAACATCTCAATCATTCCTTTCAAAAGGGGAAACATATTCCAACGCTGCATCCTTGCAGGCTGGAGGAGAACAGTCGATAAAAGGCGTTAACTTTCACCTATCAATAACTAACAAATAATCTAATGGTTGTGTCCTGAGTGGCTGCTGCCAGAACTACCAGCCGATTGGTTGGCACCATCTGAAATGCAGCCACAAGCCCACATCCAAGTGCGGACTAACGACCACTGTTTTAGTAATTTTTCCATTTAAGCCACTCCTTTTGACGAGGGGAATTAAAACAACTGATCAACATGATCGTGAGTACGAACATTTCCGCACGCTTCCAACTACGACGCAACCTCTTGCTGTTGGTTGTCACATCCGCGCTCTGCTTGGTGA
>JBLHLE010000913.1:0-3877 GCA_047620805.1 Pirellulaceae bacterium | reverse complement strand
CAACGCTGCCGCTCTTAACGTCGCGGCTGTTGCAGTTTCTTTATCTGCTGCCAACGGCATCGGCAGTGGCGACGCTTTGGAAATCTCCGTGACAACACTTGCTGCGATTAACTCGGCTGCCGGAAATATCGAGGTCTCCAATTCCAGTGCTGGTTTGTTGACGGTCGGAACCGTCGGTAGCGACACCGGAGTTATCAACGCGGATGGCGATGTGTCGTTGGTTCTCAATGGCTCGCTGCTTGTCGAAGGTGATGTCATTTCGACCGGAACCACGACTCTCGATCTTTCCTCCGCTGCGGGGACATCGATCGATATCAATGGCGATCTTGGTGGCACCAATTCCATCATCGTTGGTTCGTCCGGAAGTGATGTGATCACGATCGACAGCAATGGCTCAACGGCGACTGGGACGGTAGACAACATCCTGGCGGATGTAACGATCAACGCTGGGGGCGGAGCTGACACACTCATCCTGGAGGATTCCAGCGACGCAACTAACGACGCGGTCGTTGTATCGGATATCGCAATTTCCGGCTTGGTGGACAATGGTTCCGCGATCAACTACTCCAGCATTGAAACGCTGGTTCTGAACGCGGGCGACGGTGCCGATGCAATCGATGCGAGTAGTGCTCACATCGGAAGTTTGACTGCTATAACAATGAATGGTGGCGGTGGGGACGACACGATTGACGTGACGACCAATACGACTACGATGTTGACGATTAACGGCGGCAGTCCGGTCGTTCCGGCATCGCCAGGTGACACGCTTAGCATTACTACGGTCGCCATCGATTTGCCGATCGTCTTCCCGGCGACAACGAATGGTAGTTTCACTAGTTTTGATGCCGGTGTGCCGAATCAGCCGATCACTTGGACCAGCATTGAGACTTTCTTCTTTGACGGTCAGCAGGTCGCTGTCGGAGAATTGTATGTTCGCGCTACGATGGGCAACGACCGAATCATCTATTCACTGGTTGGTGCCGATGAAATATCGCTGCGACTAAACGACGTGATTTACGGTCCGTTTGAGCAAGTCACGAAACTGGTAACATTTGGTGAAGAAGGGAACGACAGGATTTCGGCCAGTGGCAACGTCCCCGTTCCAGTCGAATTTCACGGTGGCCCCGGGCGAGACAACCTCGCCGGTGCTCAGCAAAACGATACGTTCTATGGCGACGACGAGAACGATATCATCCTCACGGGTGAAGGTGACAACACGGCTTTCGGCGGTGCGGGAAATGATACTCTGTCGGGTCGCTCCGGTAACGACATCTTGTGGGGCGGCGAAGGAAATGATTTGCTCATGGGAGCTGCTGGCGGCGACATGTTACACGGCGATCTCGGCAATGATCGGCTCGTCGGCGGCAATGGAAGTGATCTACTTCGCGGTGGCCCGGGGAACGACATTCTCAGTGGCCAAATTGGGAACGACGCATTGATTGGAGGAGCCGGAAACGATGAACTGCTGGCTGGTAGCGGCGACGATATTCTCATCGGAGGCGAAGGGATGGACGCTCTGAAGGGCGAACGCGGTAGCGACTTGCTACTTGGTGCGGCATCCGATCACGACGATGATATTGCGCTACTCAGCGATATGATGACCATCTGGGGGTTCACCTCAAATCCATTGTCGGCTCGGATAAACTTGCTGCAATCGATATCGCTCACAGCACCCTTGGTCGCTGCAACGATCACGGACGACGGCGATATCGACAACTTGCTGGGTGGCGGCGGCGCCGATTGGATGTTGGCGTTTGGTACTGACGAGTTGATTAACTCCGCAACCAATGACGTTATTACCAATCTGTAACGGTCCGACGGAATAGCTCGTCCTCTGACGAAATCATTGAAAGTTCGCACTTTGCGTTTACGTGGGTGCGGACTTTTTCGTACGGAGGGGAGTAGTCAAATTCCTCAACTGCTTTGCTCGTCTCCCGTTCTAAAGCTGCGGCAACCGCAGGTATGCTGCGCTCTTATATCACGCCTGCTGTGAGGGCTTGGTCGAGATCGGTTAGGAGGTCGTCGGCGTCTTCGAGTCCCACGGAAAGACGAATCAGTCCGTCTGTGATTCCATGGGCAGCTCGGTCCGCTGCATCGTAGCTGGCGTGCGACATCGACGCGGGCTGCTCGATTAGCGATTCGACTGCCCCGAGGCTGACTGCCAATTGAAACAGCTTCGTCGATTCGGCCACCGTCTTTGCTTGTCGATAATCTCCGTTCACCTCGAAGCTCAGCATTCCGCCGAAACCACCGAGCATTTGCCGGGCAGCTAATGCGTGCTGCGGATGATCTGTCAGTCCTGGATACAAGACCCGCGAGACGCGCGGATCGTTGTTAAGGGACTGAGCCAGATAAAGTGCAGTTTCGCTTTGAGCCTTGACGCGTAGCTCAAGGGTTTTGATACCCCGACTTGTCAGAAACGCGTCCCAGGGACTCATGACTCCGCCGGTGGCGTTCTGCACGAAGTAAAGCCGGTCGTAAAGATCTTTGTCCTTTACTACCAAGACGCCACCCAAAGCGTCGCTGTGCCCGCCGAGGTATTTGGTGGCGGAATGCATAACGATGTCGACGCCCAATTCGAGTGGCCGAGTAAGCACGGGGGTGGCAAATGTGTTGTCGATGCCGATTAGGGCCCCGTGGCGATGTGCAATCTCTGCACAAGCCGCGATGTCCGTGATACTCATCAACGGGTTGCCAGGGCTTTCAATCCAAACCAATTTGGTTTTGTCCGTGATTGCGGCCTCAACTGCGGCCGTGTCAGTACTGTCGGCAAGCGTTACGCTGACGTCGTTACGATTGACGATTTTGTGCAGCAGTCGATACGTGCCCCCATAAATGTCACAACCAGCGACGATATTGTCTCCAGCTTCCATCAGCATGGTGACGCAATGAGTTGCAGCCATTCCGGAAGCGAAGGCGAGTCCGCCAATACCGTTCTCCAAGCTGGCGATCGTCGTCTCGAGGTTTTTACGAGTGGGGTTACCGCTACGGGAGTAATCGAATTCCCCCCAGTCTCCGGCACCGGGCTGAACAAAAGTCGACGCGACGTGAATCGGTGGGACGACAGCTCCCGTTCCTGGGTCGCGATGATTCCCGACATGGATCGAACGAGTTCGAAATTTCACAGCACTTCCTTCGCGAGAAATTGAATTGCGGAATGCCATCGCGTCGGCGTCAGGGGAACGCGATCCTGCATTGCGGTCGAATTGAAGACTTCCGAGTTACTGTTGTCGAGTTGGAGCATTGACCTTCTTGGTTACTTTCTCCAAGGCTTGTTTGAGGTCGGCGATCAGGTCTTCCGAGTTTTCCAATCCACAGGCCATGCGGATCATGTTGTCGGGGATGCCGAATCGGATCCGCTCCTCTGGCGTACACTCGAAGTAGCTCATGACCAGAGGTTGTTCGATCAACGATTCCGCTCCACCCATGCTCGGCGCGATGCGAGGAATTTTGACCGAATCGACGACGTCCGCTGTCGCCCGCCAATCGGCGTCTTTGACCAGAAACGTTACAACACCGCCGAATCCACGCATGGTATCTCGAGCCAGTTCGCAATAGTTGTGAGAATCCAGCCCTGGGTAGTAGACTTTTTCGATTGACGGATGGGACTCGAGAAACTCCGCGATCGCTTGACCGTTCTCGTTGTGTCGTTGCATCCGCAATTCGAACGTTTTCAGTCCGCGTTCGAGCAAATAGATGTTGTGCGCGGAATTGATCGCACCCATGATGCCTCGAAGATTGCGAACGGGGGCTAGTTTTTCCTTGCTGCCAATGATCACACCAGCCAGTAGATCGTTGTGTCCCGCCAAATATTTAGTGGCGGAATGCAAAACGTAGTCGACTCCGAAGTCCAAAGGGCGAACATTATAAGGAGTCG
>JBLHLE010000912.1:0-3883 GCA_047620805.1 Pirellulaceae bacterium | reverse complement strand
TCGCCGTCGGCAATGAATTTATCAATCGTCTTGAGAACCGGGTGGTAGCGATTGCGATGAGCGATCGCAAGCTTCACGTTGTGCTTCTTGCACGCGTCAACGATCCCATCCGCCTCGCCTGGAGTTCGCACGAACGGTTTCTCCATATAGATTCCGCGAACGCCCGCATCAATCGTCGCCATTGCCATTTCGTGATGCTGATCCGCGTGCCGAGGACAAATCGCAACGACATCCAGATTTTCCGCTTTCAGCATCTCGCGGTAATCCGAGAAGCCCTTAGAGGTATTCAGCTTCTTCTTGGCAGCGGCCAGGCCAGCCTCGTTCGCGTCTGCGACGGCGACGATATCCGTCGACGATAGTTTCATCCAGACCGTATCGAGTCCATGACCAAAGTCGCCTCGGCCGGTATGGCCAATCACACCGACTCGGAGTTGCCCCTTTGATGCCGCAAATAATCCGAATTCCGCCAATCTCTGCGGAGCCGCCAGCGCTGTAGCAGTTGCTGCTAAGAATGTTCTTCGTTTCATGGCGTTATTTTAGGAAGACTAGCCCGACCATGCCAACGAATTTTGCCAACGAATTTTGCCAACGAATTTTGCCAACGAATTTTGCCAACGAATTTTGTCGGATTGAAACGCCCAAAGTACAAAAGAAGAGAACACCTGTCCGCTCGAACCGACCACAGCTCCAAATGAGAGCAGCACCTTTTCGACGTTACTGGTCGTGCAGTCTTTCCTGTCGCTCCTGCTCTTCTACATAGGCAACGTCGATCTGGTGCAACACGCCATCGACATCGGGGGCCTCCGTCGAAAATTCGAACTCACCAGTTAGTTTCAAGTCGGGGTTCAGTTCACCCTTTTCGTGCAGGGCCCAGATCTCTTCTGCGTAGTAAGTTTCTGCCAACTCCGGGGCAAACTGCGCATAATACTGGGTGATGTTGGAGACATCCCGCAGCAGCATACTTTTGGCATTATTGTTTCCCGCGGCATTGACGGCTTGCGGCAAGTCGATGATGACCGGACCTTCTTCGTTCTGAAGGACATTGAATTCTGACAGATCGCCGTGCACCAGCCCGACACAGAGCATGCGTAGGACAAAAACCATGACCCTGGCGTGATCCCTCAGGGCTTGATCTGCAGACATGGTAATATCGTTGAGACGCGGAGCCACATCGCCGTCTTCTCCAGTAATCAGCTCCATCAACAATACGCCATCAAAGCAGCCGTAGGGCTTCGGGACGCGTACACCAGCTTCAGCGAGGAGGTATAACGCGTCTGCTTCGGCCCGTTGCCAAACAACCTCTTGTTGATCGCGACCGTATTTGGATCGTTTTCCCATGGCTCGCTGTCGGCGGGTGTTGCGGAGCTTACGGCCTTCCTGGTACTGCACCGATTTTTTGAAACTACGCGCGGCCACATCTTTGTACACCTTAGCGCAGCGAATCTCCTGACCGCAACGCACAAGGTAGACTTGAGCCTCTTTGCCACTCATCAGGGAACGAAGAACTTCATCAACAAGACCGTCGTCTATCAATGGTTGAATACGCTTGGGTGCTTTCAAGACGATTCTCTCTCAAACGGATTTTCAACATAGAAGGCCGCAATTTTCATTCATTTCTCCATCGTGCGTGAATTTGGCAGCCCGAAACTACGATTGTACGTGAATAACTAGCACGTGAAGCCACCAAATAACGCTACCTAGTCTACCAGATTTTTCCAATGCTGTGACTTGAGTCCTATTGGCAATTTTCCGCACATGATCCTCGCCCGTGTTCCGCATCCGACATCTAGCGAACATGGAATTTTACCACGGTAAACATTTTGCCGGATCCAAGTGCAAAAATGCTCGAACTCCTACCGATCTCGTCTTCATCGGGTGTTTGTGCCAATTGTAATATGTAAAGTATCGTCGCCCCGATTTCTTCTATAGACCCTAATTTTCTTGCTCTCAAACATTCTTGCCAATTCTTTCCGTTGCCTGCCGAAACTCGCCTATTCACTCTTTTGAGCATAGGTGCTCTCATACGTTGGTAACGCAGGCAAGGCATTCAGGTAGTCTCGATTAACCCCGGCAATCCACGCGAACTGACCGTCAATACGCGAGACCCGCAGCGGACTGGTGTAATTCGCGCAAACGAACAAGAATACAAAAAACACCGCACAACATCCTATAAATGTTGCGGCAAATAACTCTAAACGGGAAAAATACGGCTGGGGCAGCAACACGGCGGCGGCAAGCGCCCCGATAGCAAGCAAAACAATAATGGTCCACCCCAGCGTTCTTCTTGCCAAATGCTTGTCGCCGAGACAATAGGCTACATTCGTATCCTCTTGGTCATAAACGGCGCTACAATGAAGTAGCCGATCAATCCTGCAATCAGCAGGATGTAGATCCATGGCTCGTGCCAGGCGAGATGACAAACGAATCGTTTCTCAGTTCGCTGGTTCGTATAGACACATCGAGGCGGAAGTTTTGCGTACGGGCTAATCACGAGCGAATCTCCGTCGCGCCAGATCCCCTGAATCGGGTCTCCTAAAGCGTCTAACTTTTCGTCGTGAACCGAGACTCTTCGCATCGCCATCGTTGCTTGAGATTTTCTGCTTTCGCGATAGTTGGGCGGAGAAGTCACTACGGCGCTACACGTGGTGCACTTGCACTCCTGACCAGCTTGCTCCGCAGGGATCAAGAGCTGTTGCGAGCATTTCGGACAAGCAAACTGAATCATTTCCAACTCGCCAACTGTGTATCGTAAGTGTCGTTTAGTATTAAATACAAAGGGTCGCTCCCGGTCGTCCCCTTCTATTATCCGAATACGCTCCCCCCGAAGCAAGGACTGATATGCCCCCGCTGCAAAGGCACTTACATCCATTAAGTCGAGTGAGAGCGTCGAACTGACCAGAATTTGGTCGCACCTTCCGGTGAAATCAAACTATTTATTCCGAGACAAGCGAATTCACTTCCCAGAAACCTCCACCAAGCCGTTGGAACCTGTCATTCCAGCAACTAAAATGCGGAGGTATTACAGAGAGCGGAATCGGCGGGAACATCCTCGCCCACTGAAGACAACGCCCACTGAAGACAACGCCCACTGAAGACAACGCCCACTGAAGACAACGCCCACTGAAGACAACGCCCACTGAAGACAACGCCCACTGGACAATTGCCCGCCAAGGCAAACACCTTCCGAAGCAACTGCTGAAGCCCCATTTGAGAACGTACCTTTGTCGCGGAATATTCTCGACAAAACTTGGAGTGTTTGATGACTATTGCGTTACTACCCGTGCTTTTTGCGAACGGCGAGACACTTTCCTCCGAATTTGTCTTCCTGCTGGTCGTCTCGCTGTTGTTTGTGTTTACGACTTTCTATCTTTCTGTGGTCGCCATTCCGGGACTTCGAAAGCGGCTAGAGGAAACGAAAGACAGTTCCACGAAAGCTTCCAAAGCGTCGGAGTTAGAACGACAGGAACTGAACCACAAGCTGCGACTGCTTTATCGCGAAAACAAGATTCTGCAGTCCAAAGTCGAATCGTCGGACTCGGCAGCAAATATTCGGCCGTTACTAAATATCGCTCGAATCGACAATCACGTCATACGAATGACAAAAGATCGAATCGAACACGATCGCTGTCTCGACAAGCGGGCAGCTGCCAGACGAGAAGCAAGTTGGTCTCAACGACTGCGACACGCCGCTCTCGATCGCCACGTGCGGACGCTGACGCAAGGTCGTTTGGAATATGCCGCTGGCGACGAGCGAGCGGCTTCGGCGGCACGGCAAACGCAAGCGGATCTACAAATCCGACAACACTCCGAAACAATCGCTTCGACTCGATGCCGGTTGAAGCGGAGCATTCTGGATCTACACGTAAAGTCAAAACTCGCCGAA
>JBLHLE010000911.1:0-3883 GCA_047620805.1 Pirellulaceae bacterium | reverse complement strand
GATCGTGGTGTTGGTCTTGGCCAAGTTCGCCTTCGATAGGGACATGGCGCCACTGCTGGGCGACGGGCCACCAGTTCAACAACAACTTGGAGATGCGACGTCTGAAAAACTGGGATAGCTATTGAATTGAGCTGATGGAAAAAGAAAGCGGCGACAAGGCGTCGCTATCCAAAGTTAAAGACCATCGCGGGGATTCGCTCTCCACCGCTGACTCGTAGCCGGTCGTCGCAGATATGACATCAAGCTTAATGTTCGTGGCGAGGGGAGTTCACTCGTTCGCCTTAGCGATACAGAACAAATGCTGCTCGCCGCGAAAGAAAAACCGACCTTGAGAAATCGCTGGCGACGCGTAGCAGAATTCGCCGAGTTTATTTTCGGCGACTACGTCTAGTTTCTCGGCATTGGGTCGGACGATTTTGACGACCCCGTCGTCAGCTAGGAAGTGAACTAGTCCTGCGGCTGTGGTGAGCGATGCACTGTAGTGGCGTCCCATCCGGTCCTGCCAAAGTCGCTTTCCTGTCGATGCTTCAAAGCAGTTAGCGGTTCCGCGATCGTCAGCGACAAACAAGTACTCACCAGCAAGGACGGGAGACGGAACGTAACACTTGGCTTCGGTGGAATGCCAAGCGACATGTGTTTCGGACACGTCGCCCGAACCATTGGGGCGAATGGCAATGACGTGGTGGGTTGGGTAACCGGCCGCCATGTAAAAGAATTTTCCGTCGTAGACCATGGAGGCGACAAACTGTTCCGTTGGTCCTTCGATCCGCCAGTGCGGTTTGCCATTGGCGGGGTCGAGACTGACTACGGACTTGCTGCCCGACAAAACCATTTGAACTTTACCGTCGATTTCGCGAATAATGGGAGTAACGTAGCTGCGAGTCTTATGTTCGCGTTTGACTCGCCATTTCTCAGTGCCCGT
Source organism: Pirellulaceae bacterium (assembly GCA_047620805.1). GTDB lineage: Bacteria > Planctomycetota > Planctomycetia > Pirellulales > Pirellulaceae > JBLHLE01. The sequence goes on along the minus strand of JBLHLE010000911.1, from coordinate 2,961 downwards.
CTGTTTGTCGAGGGCAACGATATACGAGTCGCCATCGTGATCGCCGTTGATAATTACTAGATCTTTGTAGACCACCGGGCTGGCGCAATAGCCATGAGCGCTAACGAAGTCTCCAGCTTCAGCCATCCAGAGACGGTTGCCTTCGAAGTCGTATGCGGCAGTGACCATTTTTCCGGGGGTCACCGGGCGTTGAGTGCCGACGTTGGGAGCTGGGACGGTATGACCGTCGACTTGCAAAAAGGAAACGTAAACCCGCTGACCGTCGGTGGCCGGTGTACTGGAGGCGAAGCTGTTCAGGGAGTGCTTTGTTTCCAAGGGCGCCGAGAATACCTTGCGCGTCCACAGAATGGTCCCCTGGAGGTCGAGACAGATGAGGACCCGGTCTTTCGATTCTTCGAGACAAGAACTAACAAAAACGCGGTCGTTCCAAACTATCGGCGAGGCATGGCCGCTGCCCGGGATCTTCACTTTCCACTGGACGTTCTTCCCTGTTTCGCCGTCCCACTTTAGCGGCAAGTCGGTCTCCAGACTGCTGCCGTCTCCACGCGGTCCGCGCCATCCAGGCCAGTTTTCGGCAGTACAAAGTTCCGACGAAACTATCACGATCCACATCGCAAGAGCTAGACTCGCAGCTGGTCGCATGGGAATGTCTCCAAGTGAAAGAGAATGACTTCACGAGCGGCCATTATAGCGGACACGTATGTGTTGGTGCGACAGTCGAACGAGAAAGTCATCGAGCGGCTTGGCGGCAATTATTTGACCGTGCTTCCTGCTGAGATCGGCTCGCTCTCCAAACTTAGGAACCTTTATTTGTCGGACAACAATATTCATTCGCTGCCGCCCGAAATCGGCAATGTCATCGCGTTGGATGAGTCATTGCTCGATGCAAATGCCATTACGGATCCCGATCTCCTTCATCTGGGTTCGCTGTCATCGCTGCGGTGGTTGAATCTTCAGAAAACAAAGGTCTCGAATGAAGCGGTTGTGGAACACCGCCGTCGGTTGCCGCAATGTCACGTCCTAGTCGATTGAAGAAGGCTGTTTTGCGGGCAAAACGAATAGGTCTAGGTCCAAGCACTTTGCGACAAAGTGCCCCAGATGCAAGTAAATACGTGACTCGCGCGTCGGCAGACGTTACCATGGTCGCGGCAGAGGCAGAGGTTGATCGGGACTAGTGGTGCTGAATCGTCGATTTCGGTGATGGTCGGTGTTTGCATCTTTTAAATCGTTCATGCAACGGAGCCTCAATATGCCCAGCCCTAATTCAAAGTCGATTCGTCGACGTCGCAGCCCTCTTCGCAACTCTGCCATTCGCAACTCTGCCATTCGCAACTCTGCCATTCGCAACTCTACAACTAAGTCCTTACATTTCGAGCCGTTGGAATCGCGCGACCTGTTAACTGTGCTCACCTGGACTGGTGCTGCCGACAACGTATTGAACAACGCGAATAACTGGTCACCGGTTCAAGCACCAGGTGGCGGAGATGATTTGGTTTTTGGCGACGTGGGTGCTGGGAGTCTAACGCTGGGCGGTAATTTGCTGGGAATTACGAGTGTCAGCTTTCAGAATACTCGAGGCAATAATTATTCATTGTCCAACGGTACTTTAACGCTCGACACTCTCTCCCAAACTGGCGGTGGTTCCAATACCTTGAATGTGACGCTCGATTCGCTTGACTTGACCGCCACAATTGCCGCGGGACGGATGCGAGTATCCGAGACGACCAACGGCATCTTCGCTGGAACTTGGAACGTGCTAGGGAGCGACACTGACAATTTCCAAGAAACCTGGACGGTGACGAACGAAGGTGACATTAGCAGTCCATGGCAATACGGAGCGACGATGGGTGGAACGGGAACGGGCGCTTACTTCACCAATGGAACTTCGAACGGTCAACCTTTCCAGCATACGCGATTGACCTCCCCGACATTGACGGTCACCGAAAACGCGATGCACACACTTTCGTTCGATCACCGATACAGCATTGAGGGCGACCGTTGGGATGCTGGCGCCGTCTTTCTCAGTCTCAATGACGGTCCGTTCACACAATTACCAAACGCCAGTTTTACGGCCAACGGCTACAATCAATTCGATCTGAGATGCGACCCCGCCGGTCACGTACTCTGTCATGAGGATGGCTTCGGGGCCGACTCGCCCAATTTCCCCAATAACATTACGAGTGTTGCAAACCTCGGCACATTGACGGCGGGTGATTCCGTAGCTGTTCAGTTTCTCATGGCAAACGATTGGGCGGCGTTGGGAAACTTCAATCCCAGCTGGGCCCTGGACCGAGTGCAAATTTCAGCGCCGGGCGGCGACTTGTTAAATGAAGAATTCGAAATCACTGATGGAACTCTAGACGTAGTGGGCGGTGTCGGCGAAAGTGGATTGGGTGACGCCGAAGTAAACTTGGCCGGCGGAACGCTGAACTTGGTCCCTGAAATGACCTTCGCGCCAGGGTTGCAGGAAGGAACAATCGCCGAGAGCAATAATACCAGCGACCCAAATCCGGCGAACAGCGCTATCGTTCTTGGAATCAGTGCGGGGCAGACGAGTGCGGTGCCGCCGTGGGGCGACAACGTCACGTACGTCTACACGGGGCAGTTCTTCGACGTCGATGGAATGTTCTCGTTTGCGGAATACATCGATGATAATGCGTATGTCAGCATCGATGGTAATGTCGTCTTGAGTAACACAGCATGGGACATTGCCACCACGACGGGAGTTCTTGACATCGGACTTGGACCAGCAGGCGATGGCTGGCACGATATCGATATCCGCGTCGGCAACGGCGGTGGTCCGGGTGGAGCGGTTGGCGATACCAACGGCGTTACTGGCTGGTCGGACACCTTCGGAATTGGTTACCACATCGACGGCAGCGCTGGTGCGAACGGCGTGAACGACGGGTACATCATTCCGGCGGATCCTGGAGACGGCAGCTTCTTTCGCGTGCCGACGGC
>JBLHLE010000910.1:0-3883 GCA_047620805.1 Pirellulaceae bacterium | reverse complement strand
GAATGTTCACTCATGGCGAGATTCTCCGTACGGCAACGCTAGGCGGCAGAACCTTTACATGCGGGGCTTCGGCAACCGTAAACAGTCGGCGACCAACACTTCGTTCCAGTTCCGCGATGGCTCGACGCAACTGGCCATTCGCTTCGGCTGCGCGTTGTTGAGTTGCGATCAGTTGCCTTGTGGTCTCCAACACCAAGAGCGGCGAGACCCCGTCTTCACCTAAAGCTGCTCGGGATTGACTCGAAGCTTTTTCGGCTTGCGGCAAGATCTGGTCACGCCAAATTTCGACCTCTTTTTTCGCTTGCGTAAGTTGAATATGGGCTCGTTTAACTTCCATGGCTGCTAGGTCGCGTCGGTTTACGAATTGGCTTTGCAAACGCTGGGCGTCTGCCCGAGCTTTCGCGATCTCGCCCTGGTTCTGATGAAATAGCGGAATATTGATTTGTAATCCTGGCCCAGCCTCAAAACCCTTAAACCCTCTGCCATTGATGTCGGGTAAGATCCCAGCAAGTTGCCAGATGTCGCGTCGAACCAACTCCGCACGGCTTTGAGCTGCATCCACCGCTAACTGAATTGCTCGCAAATCGGGACGCGATGAAACAGCCTCCGTGACTAACTCTTGAACGTCGAGGTCTGGAACCTGAGGCTCAGAAATCGGTGAGAATTCAAGCGGAGAATCTGAGAGCTGTAATCCTAGAACGTATCGCAATCGTTCGCGGGCCAATTCCAGATCGTGAGTGGCTCGGATAACCTCTCCTTGACCGACAAGTGCCTCGAGTTGTATCGCGGAGACGTCCAACTCGGCAACGTCGCCAGCGGCGAGCCGAGCTTCAGCGATCCGGCCAATTTCGCTTCGCAACGCTGCACCTTCTTCCGACAACTTCGCGCGCTGAGCGGCAAGTTGCCAATCGATATAGGCAAAGCGAATATCTCTGACTAAATTCAGGCCATCCTGCACCAAGCGTTCGGCGACCCTCTGAGATTCCAATTCGGCGGCGGAAACTCGCAGCGGTCGCAGGCACAACGCGTCCAAAGGAACGGTCAATGCTAATTCAAACTGCTTTACACCGACCGGGAACATCGTCGACACTCTTGGATTCGGCAACTGTGCCGCGATCAGAATGTCCGCCCGCGTGATCTGAAGATCGGCGAGCAATTCTCGATAGGCAGGGTTGTTCCACACTCCGATCGAAATCGCTTCTTCTTCCGATAGCCCGTCTTCAAACTCGACCCAGTCATCAAAGGCGAGGTCACAGTCCGACTCGTTGGGACCAAGATCGACTCCCGTGCGAGCTAGCAAGCTGCTGTTGAGTTGGCACGTCGAGATATGCAACGGCGCGACGCAACCAGTTGCCAAAGCGAGGCTTAAGGTGAAACACGTTTTTAAGAGACGGCTTGTCGCAGACACTTCGGTTCCAGTAGCCAATGCTGACGATGGCGAGGAAAGCTATCTTCCCTTTTCGGCTACAGAGAATGTCAGACTGGATAATTTATTACGAATGTCCGGATTGGACAAATGGGATAAATGGGACAAAGAAGCTCACCGAACAAGTGTTGTTAGAGCATTAAGCAGACAGCGGACAGGAAAGAAGCAGGCAAAGCAAAAAAAGAGCCCGAATCGGCGGGCAGGTCCGATTCGGGCTACTGACTGCGTCGACCGAGGGTAAGAAGGTCGACAAGCGCCATTATATCAGACTGAAGGTCGCAAATGCAACTTACTTGTAACTAATTGTACCGTTGAAAATTTCACAGTTATTTTTACGCGGTATAAAACTAGCCCAAATGGGGGTTACTGCGGATTGAGATAGCTGAACCTACTTTCGCCTTCTTACTTATTGGCTGTTAGAATCCTAATTCCTATTTCATGCGGGGATCTAGCAGTGCGATCATTGGTTTTGCTATTCGTGTTTGTTACCTCCGCCCACGGTGAGATTCAGGTCTTCTTCTGTCCGTCCAAGGATGTGCCGGAGGCGATAGAATCCGCATTGAATGGGGCGACTGAAACTATCGATTTGGCGATCTACAGTTTTACAGATGCTCGCTTGCAGACTCGCTTGATCAACGCTGCAAAACGAGGTATTGTCGTCCGCGTTTTGCTCGACGACGCACCGAAGTCGAAGCTGAGCCCGAAACTCGAGGATGCCGGTATCGACGTGCGGTACGTCACCAATGTCATGCATCATAAATTTGTCGTCGTCGATGGTGCAGTCGAGAAACCACTGCTGCTTACCGGAAGTAGCAATTGGGCGCGGACATCTTACACACGTTTCGACGACGACCTGTTGCGAATTGATGAATTGCCGTACATCGAAGCGTTCCGAGTAGAGTTCGAGGGAATATGGGAACACTCCCGGGAATTTGGTAGTACCATTCATCCCCCGCGGAAGCTTTCTCCCGCCGAATTTGGAGGCGTGCTGTTCACCTCGGCCAACTTCTCGCCCTCCACTTATCGTGGCGAACCGAGTTATCAGGCGGGAAAGCAGCTACCTGGAGTCTGCGGACAGAGAATTATTGAGTCGATTGAGTCGGCGCGAAAGTCGATAAAGATTGCCAGTACGCACTTTCGTCGCGAGGACATTGCAATTGCCCTCGCCCAAGCCGCTGCTCGTGGAGTTGCTGTTGAGCTTCTGCTCGATGCACAGGAATATCATAGCAGTCGCACGAAAATCGCAAACGCGCGCTACGACGAGGCGTTGCCCGAAAAGGGAGTGCAAGTACGTTACAAATTCTCGTCGCCCTATTGGGATTACCAAACGGCGCTGCAAATGCATTGCAAGTACGTAATCGTCGACGACTCTGAAGTGCTAACGGGCAGTTTGAATCTATCCGCGAACTCGGAGTTGCGTTCGTTTGAGAATCTGGTCACCTTGACGGACAAGAAAGCCGTAGCCGCCTACGCGAGTCGTTTTCGGTTGAAGTGGGACTACGGCAACGGCGAGTTTGCGAAATTGATCCAGCAGATCAAGAATGCTGGTGGAACGGCGCCCTGCAACTTCTCGCCCATCTCAATCGACGCCAAGCAAGTGGCCGAGCTGAGACGTACCTATGCTCGCAATGCTTGTCGTAAACAGTAGCGGACATGAAAGCGCATCCACTCTACGCCCTACGCTCTACGCTCTACGCTCTACGCTCTACGCTCTACGCTCTACGCCCTACGCTCTACGCCCTACGCTCTACGCTCTACGCGGAGGGGTGTTTTCAGGAACGGCCGGACAACCAGGTTATGGTGACGACCTTGTATTGCGCAAAAACAATGGCTTTTGTCCTTCAAACAATGTGCGAGCACGTCATAATAGACGTTGAATTTCTGAAGGAGTTGGCCACGCTGAATCTCAGTGGGAGACTGGAATTGTTGAACAAGTCTCAAGAGCAACCTTTCTTCGGATTGATGTGCCAACGGATGAAGTGCAGTCCGCTGCAACAGAACATGCGAGGCCGGCGGAGTGGATTCGCAGCGACGCGACGTCTGAACCAACGAACCTGAGAGAAAATAGTAGTAAACCTATGACGAATTGCATTCGAATCGCAGTGGCCGCCGTGCTCTTGTTGGTGTTTTGCGTGTATCCGACTGGCGCCGCCGAGCAGTTGAAAGTGCACGGTATTTTCCGCAGCCACATGGTGCTGCAGCGCGACAAGCCGATTACTGTCTGGGGCTGGGCACCCGCTGGAACGGAGGTGAAGGTTTCATTGGGGTCGCAATCTGGCGTTGGCACAGCGACAGGCGACAAGGGACGCTGGGAGGTGGTTTTTAAAGCTCAACCCGCAAATTCGCAGGGACAGAACCTCAAGGTGCAGGCCGGTGTCGAAATTGTCGAAATGGACAACATCCTGATTGGTGACGTCTGGGTGATGAATGGACAGAGCAACATGGCATTCGGGCTCC
>JBLHLE010000909.1:0-3890 GCA_047620805.1 Pirellulaceae bacterium | reverse complement strand
GTTCGACATTTTCGTGCCGTATGAGGTCTGCGAGCGGATGGCCGAAGTCAAATTGAGCGACTGTAATCTGACCCGAGGAAAGGCCACCACTGCCGCGATCCAGTTTAACGAAGTCATCGTCCCGACTACCGTAGACGTACAGTTCATCGAAGCCTTGCGTGCCTCCGCTGTCGGCAATGTCGATGATCGCATCATTGCCGGCGAGATTCAGAATGTAATACTCATTCGTGTTGTCCGCTTGGCTTTTGAAGTTATTGAAATTGTCCAACACGACCCGTCCACTCCACGGCTCAACTTGAACCTCTCCTTCATGTTGAACGTGAACAGTGCCATCCTGATCTCCCACGACCAAGACATTGTTGCCTGAAATTGGTTCGATTCCCTGCAGGTCGCGGCCGAGCAATTGTGCCTCTTCAAAAATCTGAACGCCATTCTGCAACAGATTTTCGACCTGAACTTGGAGACTATAGCTGGCCTCAATTTTGTTGAACCTCGGCACGGTGTCCCAGGTCAATTCCAACAGTCCGGACGCCACTTCAAATTGGCCGGACACGACTCGCGGCTCGGGCACGACTGGTGGCTCGGAATCGTTGCCGACTTTCGTGAACGTGAAGTCGCCGTTGGCATCCATCATAAACGTCTGAACTTCGAACTCTTCATGGTAAATTGAGCCGTGCAAAGTACCTGAAAGTACGGGACCTTGAAGCAACTTGAACGTGGATGTCGGTTCACCACCGTTGTTGGTGTGCCGTTCTCCCTCGATCTGCGGAGCGGCGTAGTAATCGCCGGTATCCTGTAACTCGGTAAGCACGGGAGCGGGAAACTTTGGATCGACTACTGCTTTGGGGTCCTCGGCGGCAGCTGAGCCCTTTGCAAACGCTCTTAAGAAAGTTGGGTCGTCACCGACAATCTTTCCAGCAAAGAAAGTACTGCCGGTCAAGGTCATGTCGAGGTCCTGCGACTCGATCAGTGTGTCCGTATCTCCCGCGGGACTGCTGTCCTCGAACGAATCGCGACCGGCATTTCCAGTAAACGTATCGCTGCCGATTCCGCCCTTCAGGAGGTCGTCATAGTTACTGCCGACCAGCACGTCATCGCCTGCAGCGGCGTCCAATGTAATCGCTATTAAATCTCGATCCAAGGTAGCCGCGTTCAGTTCGTCATTCCCGCCATTACCATTGATAATGAGCTGGTCGCCGCCTGCTCGCAGGCTGTTTATCAAGGTCACGGTCATTCTGCCGGAGTGGTCGACGATGACCTGGTCTTCGCTGTTGGTGATCGAAACGGTGTCGACGCTGAGGCTGTGATCGCCATGGATCGTATTTTCGCCGCCGTGAATTGTGATCGTATCTTGCTGCATGTCGTTCCCGCCACCGGGAACTTCAGCGCGGATCATAACGGCGCTGGCCTGACCGTTGGGCAACACCAATGGGCGATCGTATTCATCGACCATGGGCAAGCCGGTTCCATTGAAACGAGCGGAGCCGTCTGCATCGAGCATCGGCTCATCAGCTCGCCGTAATACGGGGTCGGCGACCGTGGCAATCGTGACCTCGGGAGTGTCGTCGCTGGTCAGCAGGGCTCCGTCCGCTGCCAATTGGGGCGCGATAGTGGGACTCGGTTCCAGGAGGGTCATGAACCAAGGGTCCGATTCCGTGCCGCTACCGCTGACTTCGACGTCATCGATACCCGCCAGATCTTCCAACGCGGCTTCGAGGTCTTCCGACGTGGCGTCGAAGGGAATGTCGCTAGTCGTCAAATCCGCCAACGTCGTGGGGTGCGTCAGCGTCAATGTAAACGTCCCGCCCGTGGCAGCAATGGCGATCTCCTGGGACGTGCCTTGGTAGAGCTGTTCTCCGATGCTATTTAACATCGGTTCGCCAGCTCGATGTAAGACCGTCGCGCCCGGTTGGTGATAAACGAATCGACCATCGAGTCCTCTCACTTGATCGCCGCGTGCAGAAACGCGGGGTTGCGAGCCGCTGGAGAGTACTGCGCCGCTGGCGTCGCGGAGGCGCTCGCCACCCAATGCCAAAACCGCTGCCGCTCGACCAATGCGATGCGTTCCCGAGCCAAGCAAACTTAGGTCGACGGGTAGCGCTGCCGCAGTTTGGTCGTCGTCGAGACTCTCCGCCAACTGGAACGAGTCTGCGTTTAAACTGATGACATAATACGCGCGGCCATCAACGAGACCGCCAATCGCGTCGTTGTTGTCTTCAGCGACGCTATACACGACTAACTCACCAGTTTGAAGACCGTGCTCTGGAAGATTGATCTTGTTAGTAACGAGGTCGATTTGATGGCCTTCCTCGGCCGTCGCAATCGTTAATGGGGCATCTTCGTCGTTCGTCGTTTCCAATGAGGATTCATGGGCGGTAACTAACGGAGCGGCTGCGGGGCTGGGATCTATGAAACTAACTTTCCAAGGATCGCTGGGCATACCGCTGCCCGAAACCGTAACGTCCTCTATGCCATCTAGCGATTCCAGAGCAGATTCGATACTGGCGGCCGACGCATCGGGTTCAATCCTGCCAGTCGTCAGATTAGTAGCTGCTACTTCAGATACATTCAAGGCAAAGCTGCCATCGGTTGCCGAATGGGAAATGCTTGTCGTGAAGTTTGTAGCGAACTCAATCGCGTGATAGTTGTCGCCGAAGCCGTCGCCATCGAGTACCGGTTCGTTGCCCAGATAGAGCCTGGGCTGCGACAGTTGCTGTACTCCCGTGCCAGCGGACACCAGATTGACTCGAACCGGTTTCGCAGAAGTGGCGTTGTTAAAGCTGCTTGCGAGTTGGATTTGGTCGCTGTCTACAGGTTGTCGAATGATAAAGTACGTTTGTCCCGCGAGTAGTCCGCCGATACCGCCGCTCGCTGGACTTGGTTGATACACCAGCGCATCGCCCGATTGCAGGCTATTGCCCGGCAGGGAAATGGTATCTGCGTTCGTATCGATAGCGGCAGCGTCAAATGTAAGCGGTGCGATCGGTCGGTAGGTTAACAGCTCGCCATCGGCGTCGAGCATGGTCCGGCCGGCCGCGTAGAATTTCGCGTTGCCATCTCCATCTCGCAGCGGATTGCCACTGTCGTCGACGAAGGGGGTTGTGGTGCCAGGCAGGTACCACCGTTCTGGATTGCCATCTGCACCGAGCACCGGTGTAGACACCGTGTTCGTTGCGCCCGACTCGCCGAGGTCGACGCTGAAAGTGGTCAGTCCCGAGCCCTCCAGGTCGTGCACTTCGATTTGATCTGCGCCTGCACTTGCATCGATATACAGGCTTTCGATGCTGGTCGACGCCAACAAAACAGTCGTCGTACCATCGTAAATGCTGATGACGATTCCCGTCGTCGTCTGAGTAACGGTAATCTCTGGTCCGTTGGGGTTTTCCGGATCGGTCAAGGAGAGACTGCCGATCGTGGCGGCCGCGGTCACGGAAACCATGTCGTCTACGTCACTGGCCTGGATACTGAACGAGTCTTCGTCGGCGACATAATCGTAAGCCACCTTGATCGTTCCAAGAGTGGCATCCGTAAACTGAACTCTTGGCCTGCCGGCAACTTCCGTATCCAGCGAGAACTGGCCCGCGTTGAGCACGACATCATCGACCGAGACGACGACCGAAGAGAGCTGATCGGGGATACGGGTAAGGAAGAAGTCCGTCGTCGTGTCATCCGCCGATGCAACCCAAACGTCGGTCCGCTGCGTGGAGCCCGTGCCGCCGTTCAAGAAGCGGTCGACTCCATCGCCGGAAATCTGAATTGTGTTGCCGTCTTCATCGGTTTCTTCGCGAGCACCCACCCACGTAAATGCATCTGCTCCTGCTTCGCCGAGCAGCACGTCGGCTCCCGTTCCGCCATTGATATCATCATCGCCCGCACCGCCGAAGATGACG
>JBLHLE010000908.1:0-3895 GCA_047620805.1 Pirellulaceae bacterium | reverse complement strand
GAACGAAATTTTGTAGCGACCACAACCAAGCGAGTCGCCGTAACGTTCCAATTCGCGGATCAGCTAAAACTCGCCTTTGGAAAATGAGGGACAGCAACAACGTCGCCAGCGCCAAGGCAACGGTGAGCCACGCCGCACCATTGTGAGCATACCCAGAATAATAGAATCCTTCCTCGAATACTCGAAACCAAAGCGTTTTGAATTCGAAGACGAGATAGACTGCAAACAGGACGATGACGGCGATCAGCGTGTTGCGATACGGGGCGTAAGCCGCGTAAGCCCCGGTCTGTTCGCGACTCGTTTGGCTTACGGGCCGAACTCCCACCGTCGAGTCGTCACTCGTCGAACTCGAACTTCTGACTATCGGTCTTAGCAGGCCCACGAAAACCCAAATCATGGCACACCAGAAAATCAGCTCGGTTGGGTGCGGTGCCAATTCAACGATCCAGGCGCGGAGCATCTCCGAAAACTTCTCTAGCTGAACGCTAACTGATGCTAAGAGATCGGGATTTGCTAGAACGAACAGTGCACTGAATATCGTGCCGATAATCAAAGGCAGCAGGAAGCTAAGCCAAGGCACACGCATCGCCGGACTCGGTGTTCGGCTGATCGAACGAACGTAATGACCCAGCCCCTCGAATCCAGCGAGGATCGACTGCGATCCAAACACGACAACTTCGCCGACGTAGGGAATCTGCCCGGATACAACCATGGCGAACGTCACCAAGAGCGAGAAGCCACAACCGACAAGCAATTCGGATCCGCACCACAACAGCTTTCCCGCTGCGGCCAGCATCATGAAACCCACCAACCATACGTATCCGCTGTGCTGCGGTCGGTAGACGCCAAACGCGAACAGCATCGGAGTTGCAGCGAAAAGCAAGGCGAATCCGGCGAAGCCGTAGCCTCGATAGATTACGACGTCGCAAATCACAACGAGCGCCAATAGAGCGACCAATTCCCGCCAGCCAACAGGGGTCATTTCGCGCGGAAGCTGACCTTGAGCTTGATTCGGTGGCTGCATTGGGACATCGCCAGAGTAATCGACAGAATGGAGCGGCGTCACGACGTCGCCTGTTGGGGCAAGGGCATCCGTGATAGGGCCCCCCAACTGTCAAATGCAGCCTTAACCCAAAACTTAGCGATTGCCAGAGTGAGAGCCATCCTTGTCTTCCAAGCTAGATACCGTTTCGCTCATTGCGAAGCTCTGGATTCTAGCAGCAGACGACGGATTAAGCAAAAACGCTGGGACCTGTGTGCCACTGGATTCTTACCAGGGCCGCACCGATCACTTGGACAACAGTATGTTTTCTCCGTGGCTCTGCATGAGTTTTCAGAACGTCAAATCCCACCGCTGTTCATGCGCGGATCCAATCATCTTTGACATTTGTTATGTGAGTTCGCTTCGCGTTTGTCGATTGGACCCGGGCGCTGCCCGCGGTTATCGCGGGAACAAGAGACGTCAACCGAATAGTCACGACTTAAACTCCTTCACGAGCTTCTCGATCGGGATTTCTACTTGTTTACGCCACAAAACTGTATTCTTTGTCCCACAAAACATTGGGCGTCGACTAGGCAATTGACGCATACACTTCGTATGATAGCGACTTTGTCGAGTCCACATGCAATCATTCGGAGAGTCGCGGTGCGAACCTACAAGACCGAGATTTTATTAAAGAACGATGATCCAAGCTTGCGGTTTCTGCCCGAGGGGCCCTACCGCGTTGGGAACGATCGGCTGAGTTGGGTGGCCATACAACATTCCGCGGACGCCACCAACGGGTCGCTGAATTTGCTCGACCTCCAGTCGGGTGAGAACAAGAATTACGCCCTGCCCGGTCGCCCCGGATTTGCATTTCCCACGGACCGAGATGGCGTGTTTGTCGTCGGTCTCGAACGGCATATTCAGTTGTTTGATATTAACAGCGGGCAATCGACAATAATTTCCGACGCTGTCGAAGAGGATGTTGAGAACACAATTATTAACGATGGTCTCGTCATTGACGGCGGCCTGATCTTTGGCTGTAAAGATCTCGAGTTTGCTACCGAGAAGGCTGGACTCTATCTATATCGCACCGCCAATAAGGAACTGGTTCGACTGCGCAACGACCAGATTTGTTCCAATGGAAAGATTTTTGTCCAAGATGGCGACAAAGGTATCCTGTACGACATCGACTCCCCCACTCGGACCGTCGTGAAGTACGAAATTGACATTGTGGCCGGTACGGCAAGTGAGCCAACAGTTGTTATTGACCTACGGAAAGAACCCGCCGTGCCCGATGGAATGGTGGAGACTCCGGACGGAAAGAGCTGCATCATTTCCTTCTACGACCCCAACCCGTCTCCATACGGAACCAGCCGACAGTATTCGCTGGAAACAGGCGAGTTGGAGGCGGTCTGGCAAACTGATCGAGCGCCCCGCGTTACCTGTCCGCAACTGGTACGAATCGATGGCGTTGTCAAACTTGTGATGACCACAGCGGTTGAACACATGTCCGACGAAGAGCAGGCCGAAGCAACAAACTCCGGAAACCTGTTCGTCGGCGAAACGGAGTTTGACGATGTCCCTGCCAATCCTCTTTTTGTACTGGCCAGTCAGTAGTTCACGCCACTCTACTCGACGTCACTGCTTCGCTTTACGCGTCTCGCGAGTTTAGTTCGGCAAGATGCATCCCCACGAGGCGACCGCTGGTCATCGCCCAAGCGATGTGGAGTCCGTGTCCCCAAAGAATTTGACCGCCTAGACCGATTTGCCCGACGGCATACAGACCTGGGATTCGCTCACCGCTTGCCGACAGCACTTCTAATTGTTGACTGATCGCCGCTCCACCTTCGGTCGTGGTGAAATACGCCTTGACCGGGCCCAAGAGTGCCCACTCAGTACCGGACAGCTGTCGCCGGCTTTTAGCATGAGCCGACTCGTTATACCGCTCAATCGTTTTGATCAGATTGTCGGCTGGGATATTGCGGAGTCGTGCCAACTGTTCCACGGAGTTGGATTTTGCGGCGACGTCGGCGCGCAAACGGAGGTAGTCGTTTACATAAGCGTAGGCAATTTCCGGCGCGGTGGAAATGAAATGTGGCCACTGACTGTATCGCTCGATAAGCGCTTCATCGAGAAGAATGTAGCCGATCTTTTCGGGTTGTTGAGCCAACTGAACTTCCCGTGCGGGCCAGTCGCGTTCGTCGGTGAATCGATCTCCACGCTGATTGATCAGAATTGCGCCGTCGTCGAAAAGACTGTCTTCTGGGTGCTGCCAAGTTACTAGCAATCTCTTTATAAAACTCTGAATCAAAAACTTAGGTGCCAGTGGTAGGAGCTTTCCGAGCAAACGGGAAAACGGACCCGACGTGGGCAGCAATTGGGTGAATCCGCCGTGTCGAGAAGGCGGTGGTACGAAGCGAATTTCTGGGCCATAGGTTACGTCCATGTTGAGCAATTGGCCGCCGACGGCATCGACCAGACGGTGTCCATCGCCCACGGCTCGCGAGTTGATGCCTTCGATCGCCGCGAACTGTTCGCCTTTGTGTGTCGAAATCAACTCGCTGGAAGCGGCATAGTCACCCGACGCGAGTACGACTGCGCGTTGTGCTGTCACATGCAATAGTTCGCCGTTTTGCCGCCGGGCGACTACACCCTGAATGCGATTTTCATTGACGACGAGTTCGACAACTTCACATCCGCATTGAACGTGCCCTCCTCCGCGGATGAGTGCGGAGTGCAAAGTGGCTACGTAGGCCTTAGCGTTGGGAACAACATTGTGCATTCGCGGGACGCGATTGGGTGGCTCGGGAGACGGGCCGTGGAACGCCAAGCCTTTATCCGCCAGCCAGTGCAGTGTTTCGGCCGTGTGAGAGAGAAAGTAGTTTCTCAACGAGGAATTGTTACGAGCTT
>JBLHLE010000907.1:0-3899 GCA_047620805.1 Pirellulaceae bacterium | reverse complement strand
GATAGCCTCCATGCAAATCCTGACCATGATTTAAGATCACGACTTTGGCGCTGGTAGTGGAATAGATCCCCTCAAATATTTCCGGCCAATTGTCGGCTGTATGATTGGGCGGTTTTGAGCCAGCTTGCATTGGAAAGGCATTGAAGTGACCGAGTTTCGTCGTCACTTCGTTTCCAATCACGGGCGTGAACCATTTGCGAACGCCCATCTTCTTCGCGACAGGTTCGTAGTCGATATGCAAGTTGTGGTCGCATGCAATGGGCAACTCCAGATGCTCGCCAACGATCGTCAACATGCGTTCTTCGATCGAAGCGTCGCCGTGCCGCGAGTATGTGAATGTGTGAACATGCGTGTCGCAACTGACATATCCTTTCGTATCGAGTTCGGGGTGAATATCCAGCTCGACTTTCGTTTTCCCGTTCGGTTTCGCGGTGGCGACCGCGGTATCCATACTGTACTCCATACCTCGATTGGCAAAGATCGTGTATTTTCCGGCGGGCACCAATAATTCGACGGAGCCATCAATGGAATACAGCATTCCCGTTCGGACGGCAGAATGTTCATCCGAGGTGTTCCCTAACACGGCCAGCGCTCCCGACTGGTCGAGAATCGTTAGGCGACAAGGAACGTGGCGACCGCCGTCGCGAACCGCCACTTCGATACGACACTCGCTGACGACTTGCTCAGTCGTCCGTGAATCCAGATAAATAGGTCCCGCCCAGATGTCGTCAACCTTCGAACTCGTGGCTTCTAACTTCAGTTCATTTTCGCCGTCCTTCAGGTACCCTACTGGCACTTCAAACAACTCGACCATCGCGTTTTCATCCGATGGAAGCCGACCGATCTGCTTACCGTTCAACATCAACTTCCACGCCATTTTCACGTCGTCGTGACGAATGGAAATTGTTTGAGCTGTCGCGTTCTCTTGGGACGCGAACTTTCGAACTAACTCGCTGCCCAATGACCGCTCGGGAAAACTCTCCCACTCGCGCTGATCACCTGAGCGGAGATGGACGGCTTCGCTCAAAATAACTTCAGTTTCGGCAAAGCAAGATAATGAGAATCCACAAACAAGAACAAAGCTGAGGCTGCGAATCATGGCGTCATCCAATGGCTCGAAGGTAAACGGTAAAAGAACGCTGATTATCGCTATTCGAGGACGCCAAAGAAAAGTAGAAAGTGGCGGAAGTGGAAAAGTAATGAAAGAAACTGCTCGTCCGCCCGCAGCATGATCGTGCGAACGCGAATTGGCTGAGCGGTGAACTGGCTGAGTAGTGAATTGGCTGAGTAGTGAATTGGCTGAGTAGTGAATTGGCTGAGCCAAGCTTAGACCAAGCATCGTTGCCCGCCGCGACATGTTGGGCAATAAGTGTCTACTTCACGCACTCGATCGTCAAGAGACTAATTCTCTTTGTCCGAGAACATCCACTTCAACGCGTCTTCCGCATCCGAATTGGCTTGGATCTCATCGAAGATTTTGAGAGCGCCATCTTTAGCTTGGCGGATATGATCGATCATAAGGCGTCGAGCCAATTCAGACTGGCCTTTGCGAAGAGCGTGAGCAACTTTTCGATGCTCATCCCAGAAACGCTTCAGCATCGAAGCAGTATGGGGAATCGCGTGCCCCCAATGTGCAAGTAGACGCGATCCGGAAACGCTCTTCATAATACGCCGGTTGCCCGTAGCGCGAAGGATGATCATGTGAAACTGAATGTCCGCGCGAACGAATCGTTCGAGCACTTCTGACGAGACTCGATCTTGATTTGTTTTCTGAATCTCCACGATCTCAGCATGCATCTGATCACAAAGCGCGTTCAACAAACCGAGGTCCTTGGGAGTAATCTGAGTCGCAGCCAATTCTGCGGAGTATCCTTCCAAAGCAACTCGTGTCTCATAGATTTCGGCAAGGTCGCGACGGTCCGCTTTTTTAACGATCGTGCCGTAACGCGCGACCTGCTCAACCAACCCTTCGGATTCAAGCTCTCGAATCGCACTGCGAATGGGCGTGCGACTAATTCCCATTTCTTCCGCTAGCTGCAGCTCGGAGATACGACTGCCGGCAACGATCTCGCCGGAGAGTATCCTGCTTTGAATGTACTGGTATGCCTGCTCACGCAGTGTTCCTGAGCTCATTGCAATCCTGAATTCATGAATCTAACTTCACATTTCTATGAAGATTTGTGTACGGTTTCCAGACACCGATCAACAATCCTACTGAACCTGGAAGTGAAGTGAAGCCTACCGAAGCCAGCAACCGACATATTCCCATGACTCCACTTGCATTCCCGTGGGATCCCAGTAGAATCTTTTGCTTAAGTCGTGTCAACGGCCGTCAGTTAAAGTCGTCTTTTCAAAGACGCGTGTTTAACGACAGGTAAATCGGGGCCGAATTGAGAAGAATTACAACCTACAGAATGCACAATGCTCGATCGCGTCGGTAGACCGCTACGGAAGCCTAGAGCAACGAATAAGAGAGAAGGAAATGGCAACTTCACTGCTCACACAATCTGTTATCGAAACCCACACTCCGCTTGAATCGCATGCCGTCGAATCGCATGCCGTCGAATCGCGTACTGGCGAATCGCGTACTGGCGAATCGCATGCCGTCGAATCGCGTACTGGCGAATCGCGTACTGGCGAATCGCGACCGTCGGTTGAGTTGAAAGCGGCAGTAGCCAACACGCTTGAGAACGATGACTCTCAGGAAGATCTCGTGCAGGTCTTTAAGCTGCTGTCCAGCGGCCCTCGACTACAAATTCTCGCCCACCTAGTGCGCGAGGGTGAGTTAAACGTCACCGACCTTTGCCATCGGATCCATCAAACTCAACCTGCAGTGAGTCATCACTTGGCCCTACTGCGTTTGAATAAACTTCTAGTCCTACGACGAGACGGAAAGCACAGCTTTTACTCTGTGAATCCCGCTCGATTGCAGGGAGTGCTACAGAATCTCGCCGATATCGTCCTCGGCCAAAACGCGGATGAATTGGAAATGAGCGACTTCCGACTGACTCGCGTCGGCTAATCGCGAAGCCTGCAAATCTAGTGAATACAGAAGGTCCGCTGGGGGAATTCTTTTTGCCTCCGCCTGTTGTTTCAGCCCGCTGTTGTTTCGGCTCGCTGTAGTTTCGGACCTGGCACACGCCATTCTGCCAATATCGGCTCTCCGGCCGACGATTGCGATAACGACGATTGCGATAACAACGATTGCGTTCACAACGATTGCGTTCACCATGTTATCTGGGGGCGCAATGCGCGATCCCAGACTATTATCTTCAACCGGTTCGCGGTAAAGAATCCTTGCCAAAATGATTGTTTTCCGGCTCAAATCCGCCTATGGTATTACGTTCTAGCCGACGTGTTTTCAGGACGCTCGTACTGCTTCCGCTCCTGCGACGCTCAGTAGAGCACGCTCAGTAGCGTAACAGCGAAATAACTCATCCGTGATACACCGCAACCCAGAGATGTAACCAGGGCGCAAATATCGACTCGAGCTAATACAGCTCACGCACTTTGCTGTCCGCCATCCTTAATAGGAGTCCCGCATGTCGGATCCGAATTCCAAAATAACTCGACGACACATTCTCGGCTCGGCTGCTACCGCCGCAGTAGCTACCGCCGCAGTAGCTGGTGTCGCAGTAGCTGGTGTCGCAGTAGCTGGTGTCGCTGCCCTTGCAACCAATGGAACCATTGAAGCGAAACCCCACGACAACAAGAAAGGTGGCAAAGTGATCGTCAACGGCAACATCAATCAATCGATCGTGCATTGGTGTTTTTCAAAGCACTGGGACGTTGAGCAAACTGCCAAGATCGCCAAGAAGATGGGCGTCGGAAGTATTGAACTCATCGCGCCCGAACATTTTCCCACGCTCAAGAAATATGGTCTGGATTGCGCCATCGGT
>JBLHLE010000906.1:0-3902 GCA_047620805.1 Pirellulaceae bacterium | reverse complement strand
TCGCAGGCGGGAGCAAGTCAAAGTTGGGGCCGAGAACAGAGAAGAGGCGTGACTTCGGCGCGTAACTTACGACTATTCGCGGCGTTGCGCTTACGTCCTCGGCTGGTCCCAATTAATCATTTTGATTCGCGTCGAGTCGATGTTAGTTTGGAACTGAGCCGTCGCGCGTTCAATTCTGGTTTGTGAGCGAAAGAACATGAGAATTTTGATCGTTGAAGACTACGCACCCGTGCGGAATTCGGTTTCGCGCGGGCTGCGCGAATCGGGATTCGCTGTCGACGACGCCTCCGACGGTGAAAACGGACTTTGGATGGCTGAATCCAATTCTTACGATGTCGTCATTCTCGATATCATGCTTCCCAAGGTCGATGGACTGACGATTCTCTCCAAACTCAGGCAGGCTCAGAATCCCGCGAACATCCTTCTGCTCACAGCCCGCGATTCCGTTGAAGATCGCGTCCAAGGGCTCGATGCAGGTGCGGATGACTATCTAGTCAAACCGTTCGCTTTCAGCGAGTTACTCGCCCGCGTCCGATCACTCGTGCGACGACGATACGGGGCGATGGACCCAGTGATCCGAGTTGCAGATCTGAGCGTCGACACCAATGCTCGCAGCGTCAGCCGCGGAGGAAAATGGATCGATCTGACCGCCAAGGAATATGCGCTGCTCGAGTACTTGAGTCAAAGAGTAGCTGAAACGGTAACTCGGACTGAAATCTGGGAACACCTTTACGACTTTCACTCGGAATCGACCAGCAATGTCGTGGACGTCTACATCGGTTATCTTCGCCGAAAGTTGAATACCGAGAACCAGGTGAATCTCATTCACACTCGCCGCGGACAAGGCTACGTGCTGCGGGAGCCAAACTAATGTACTCGCTACGTTTTCGTCTGGTCGCGTCCGCCATCGCACTTTCGTTTTTGGGACTCTCGATCACAGCGATCTGTCTGTACGCGATCACACACCGGACGTTGCACGACAGGTTCGATAAGTCGCTGGCTTCACGCATTCGCAATCTCGCACTTCACGGCGAGTACACGACAACTGGTCTCGAGGTTGAATTTCACGAACGGATGCTCTACGAATTCGCGCGCGAACAGCGTCCCGAATACTACCAGATTTGGCTCAGCGACAAGTCGACGTTTTCTAAATCCAAATGGCTTGAAGGCATGGACTTGCCGGTACTGTCGGGAACGATTGAGTCGCCTGAGCTCGTCGCACTAACTCTTCCCGATGGTCGCCCCGGAAGAGCCGCCGGCGTTTCATTCCTCCCGCCACACGACGACGACAGCGAGGAAACCATCGGTGACGACGAAGACGACGACGACGACGAAGACGACGACGACGACGACGAAGACGACGACGACGACGACATTAAAAGCGGCACCACAGTTGGCACCACCAGAGAGGGCAATACCGATCGCACCAGCGGAAATTCTTCGAAACCGATCACTATTGTTGTCGCTCGCGACACATTGGATATCGATCAATCGCTCCAGCACATTCTGCAAGGAATCATTGCAGTGGTCGTCGTTGCAACGCTTCTGATGATTCCTATCTGGGCTTTCGTTATCCAAAAAGGTCTATCGCCGCTACTTGAATTGGCCGACGGGATAGCGTCGATCGGAGCGAATGACCTCGACACGCGAATTGGAACAGACGGTGTGCCATCCGAAGTTGCGCCGGTAATTGAACGACTAAATAGCCTACTCGAACGCGTTCGTCCGCGAACGATCGTTCTCCTCCGATGTCGCACATGAGCTTCGAACACCTCTGTCTGGACTGCGTTCTAGCCTTGAAGTCACACTATCTCGAGACCGTGATACAGCTGAGTATCGCGAGTCGCTGGGGGAATGTCTGTCGATTTGCCTACAGACGCAGGAGATGGTTGAAACATTACTTTCGATGGCAAGAATGGAATCGGGACAAGTTGCCATCACCAGACAAACTGTAGCGTTGGACGAAATTGTCAGCGAATATTTGGAGTCGGCTGCGGAACAAGTTAACGCCAAGCATTTGAAGATACAGTTCGATCGCAAGCCCTGCGAACTAGAAACAGACGCCAATAAAATAGATCTGGTCATCCGCAATATTCTCGACAATGCGATTACCCACTCCTTGCAATCAAGTGCCGTCGCCATCTCGACATCTACTCGTGGAAACCAAGCTGAGCTGACAGTCACCAACACGGCGCAAGACAGTCAAAATCTCGACGCGGATCAGATTTTTGAACGCTTTTGGCAGGCGGATTCCTCGCGGCACTCAACAGGTTCGCATTTCGGACTTGGGCTCCCTCTTAGTAGGAAGATTGTGGAGTTCCTGAATGGGAAAATTCAAGCCGAAATAGATGGTGAAGAATTCACGATGCGGATCTCGCTGCCGCTGACGCCACCCACTGCCTAGTGCGACGAACAAATCGAGGCCTTGTTATGCAATGGCCATGAGTCCTCGAACATAGAGCTGCAGCTAAACGTCCCAAACTCGAGCCACGTCGTTGGCCAGCGCTTTCAACAGGTCATCGAGCTCAGTTTCTCTGCGTTCGAGGAAGGCAACTTCAATTTTCTGTGGCGGCACAATGTTCCAGCGAACCTGCTCCACGCGTTGCACTTCTTGGAACACAGCTTCGTCGCCATCGTCTCGCATCTGCTCGGGAGAGAATGCTGCACTGACCGCAATTTGCAAACCGGTCGGAAACTTCACCGCTGCGCCGAAATTAGTGGAAAACGCGGTAAAGTCGAAAACGCTAACACCGTCGTCGCCATTATTGTCGGCGTACGCGGGTGCGATGCCCACCGAGTTGCCGAACCAATAGGAGAACGTGGTAAAGTCAAAAACAGAAACGCCTTTGTCGCCGTTGTACTCTGCCGTCAACTGATAGAAATGATTGTTGCTGTCACCTTGTAGCAAATACGTATCGCCGCCAATACCATCGCCGTTCCCGTCTATTCGGCGACCCAGCACGTCGGTGATGGTGTTTGATATCTCGAGTTGATAGACGCCCTGAGTCAGTCCGGTATCTAAGAGCGAGATCGTCAACACATTGCGGTCGAAGTTGAGTTGATCGCTGGTCAACGCTATGACAACATCGTTATCGACGTCGGCCTCAATGCCGAGATTGGTCAGCACCAAATCGTCAACGGTTAACTGTGTTATTTGGCTGAACGTCAATACCACATCGCTGAGTTGGCTGCGTTGGTCCCGCCAACTCGTTGGCTGCGGGCCTTTTGCCAAATCGGCGGGATCTGACATGGTTTGATTTAATCGAGCGGACGCTACCATAAATGACTTGTAGAGATCTCCCGGAGTTGGCAGGGCGGCAGCCCAATTCGCACCGTCATTTCCCCACGCAACACTCCCCAATCGCGTTATCGACAAGCCAGTGACATTCGCACCCGTTGGCCACGGCGACGCGATCTCGTAGCGGACTTCGTCCTCCAGCAGCAGTGGCGTGAATCCTGGCTCATTGGCAGGAGGTGAATCGGGGCGCAGCAGTTCGAGTCGATCCCCAGCGTTGTCCAATCGCCCGAAATAGCCACCGATAATTCTTACAGAGTCGTCGATGAAATAGTGACCCCGGAAAATAGACAACCGCTGAGCGTTTTCGGGCAAGTCGGGATCAAACGAGACTACCACGATTCGTTCGTCGACACCAATCATAGTCCCTTGGGGAAAGGCGTAGTCGATAGCCCGCGCCAACCGCCAATCGGTCAGATCTTGTGACGCAGCGGTTGGGTTGAGAATTTCCACAAATTCAAGATCGCCAATATCTGTTCCAATTCCCGGAACCTCGGGAGCGTACATTACTTCGGAAATTACGATTGGACCAACTCGCGGACCACTGTTAGTCGTGCCAAAAGTCTGTGACAGCATCGGCGTCATGCGTCCCGTAGCATTTGGCCAA